>NZ_RAWQ01000219.1:0-17682 GCF_003668965.1 Corallococcus sp. AB030 | reverse complement strand
TCGGTGCATCCCCTGGGGTAGGCAATGGCCCCGCTTTAGTGCAACCCCTCCTGCTGATGCTCGGCCGAGGGCACGACTGCTACCCTCGGCCGCAGTTCATCTTCTCTCGTTTAGGGACACCCCCTAGCGCAGCTGCAGGAACGAGAACGACAGGCCCTGGTGCGTCGCCACCAGGTTGCCGGTCAGGTCCGACAGCTCGCGGTAGTTCGTGGTGCCGCTGTTGTTGGTGAACTCGCTGAACACCGTGCGGCCGTTCATCTCATACAGGAACGAGCTGCCCGTGCTGGCCGGCAGCGTGTCCACGAGCGTCGCGTTGGTGCCGGCGGCCGGGTCGATCTTCCACCACTTCCAGGCCACGGCGCTCGCGAGGACGCGCGCGTTCGTGTCCACCGCGACCGGGTAGACGGTCTCATCCAGCACGCGCAGGTAGCCCGTGCCGTTGGGGCCCGCGAGCAGCGAACCGGTGGCGCCGCCGTTCGTCAGCGTGCCCAGGTCCTTGAAGTAGGTCGCGTCGTAGGTGTTCGTCGCCGGGTCGAACTTCAGCATGCAGGGCGTGGGAACGCTGGAGTTGGTGCCGGACACGCGCTTCTCCGCGGCGCCGTACGCCTCCGTCGCCAGGTAGACCTTGTTGTCCGTGCCCACGATGCCGTCGCGCACGTAGCCGCAGCGGTCATCCTTCACCAGCACCGCGCTGTCGTTCGCCGTGTCCACCACGATGATGCCCGCCTGCTTCGTGACGGCGGCGCCCGCGCGCCAGCCCACCGGCATCAGCACCTTGGTGCCCACGCGGATCGGGTTGGAGGCGAAGGTCGTCGAGCTCCCGGCGATGGTCAGCTCCGGCAGCGAGATGCTGTTCGTCAGCGTCATGTCCTTCGGGTTCCAGATGATGACCTGCGAGTTGCGGCCGTCGAAGTAGTAGGCCTTGGTCTCGGAGGCGAACTGGAACTGGTTCTGGTACTCGCCGATGGTGGTGACGCCCTTGCCCGCGAAGGTGACCTCACCGGCCTTCTCCAGCGTGTTGCTGGCCGTCAGGTTGTAGCGGGTGACGGTGGCGCCGGCGCTGCTGGAGACGAAGATGGCGCCCGACTTCGTGATGCCGGAGCCCAGCGCGCGGCCGTTGATCTGCGTGGCGTTGGCGGTGGACAGCGGCGTGGCCGGATCCAACGTCTCCGTCAGGATGACGTAGCTCTGGGGGTTGCCCTCGACGCTGACCTGCGCGACGAACGCGTACATCGGCGGAGTCGTCGTGCCCGCGTCGGTGCCGGCGTCGGTGTTGGTGCCCGAGTCCGGCGTGTTGTCGTCGTCGTCGTTGCAGGCGGCCGCAGTGAAGGCGAGGGAGAGCGCCAGCAGCAGGCGCGCGGAGGTGCGGAGGAAGGGTGAAGGCGTCAAAGGACTTCCCTTTCAAGTGGGGTGGAGGTGCGGCGAAAAACAGGAACGCGATGGTTCAGCGCTCCAGCGTGAACTTGGCGGCGATGAGCCGCCCGGGGCGCTGGACCCCGTAGAAGTCGTAGGTCTGGGCGTTGGTGATGTTCTGGAAGTCCAGCGTCCAGCTCAGCCGGGTCGTCATGTCGCGGATGACGTAGGTGAGCGCCAGCCCGTGCGTGAGCTGTGAATCGATGCCCAGCTTGTCGGCGTTGCCCAGCGCCTCCCAGGAGAGGAGGAAGTCGTCCACGTAGCGCGTGCGCCACGTGACGAGCAGCTCGTCCTGGAACTTGAGCAGGCCGGACACCCGGACCTGCGCGCTGCCGTTGGCCGTCAGGTAGGGACGGTTGGGGATGCGCTGGTCCTTGAACTCGGCGTAGTTGCCCTCGCCGGAGGTGTTGCGCAGATCCTGATACGTGGCGTTGCCATCCAGGCTCAGGTAGCGACCCGGAGACGTCCACCCCAGGGAGCCCATCGCGCCCAGCGCTCGGGAACCGTAGACGTTCTGGTAGGTGAAGTAGCTGCCCTGGCCAATCAGGATGATGAGCTGATCCGTCAGCCGGGCAAAGCCGTTCACGTTGGCGCGGAAGCTGCCGGCGCGGCCTTCCTGGGACGCGTAGCCCAGACCCAGGTTGAAGTTGTGGCTGGTCTCCGGCCGGAGCTCCAGGTTGTCGACGATGAGGTTCCCGTCGCCGAAGATTTCATCCGGGCGCGGCAGCCGCGTGGCCCACTCGTAGGAGGCCTTGGCGCCAAGCTCGGGGGTGATGCGGAAGCGCAGGCTGTCACCCAGGCCGAACTCGTGCGCGGTGCGGCCCAGGTCCATGAACTCCGCGCTGGCCAGCAGCTTCTGCGCGCGCACGTCCTGGAGGTAGTCCTTCACGAAGGCGATGTTCTGCAGCCGCCCGTCGATGGCATCGAGCTGGTACTCCAGGCCCGACACCAGGGACGTGACGCCGCGGGGCGCGGTGAGTGGATCCGGCTGGTTGTTCGCCTGGAGCCGGCGGTCCTCACCGGAGCGCGCCACGAAGGTGGGCGACACCGCGAGCCGCAGCGTGTGCGCGCCACCGGGCACGGGTGTCCAGGCGGCGTTGAGCCGCGCGAACGCGGTGTGCTGGTTGACGTAGCGCTCCGCGCCGCCTTCGCTGATCTCCCCCGGCTGGGGCAGGGTGAGGAAGCAGCGGCCATACCAGTCGTAGGCGCACGAGCCGATGTCCAGGAACCGGTTGCGGCGGAACGTGTACCCGCCCACCGCGTCCACGCTCACGCCCGGGTCGTAGTTCTGCGCGTAGCGCAGCGTGGCGCCCGCGGAGCCGTCCGCGGTGGTCACCTCGCCGTAGGCGGCCTCCATGTTGACGTCGTTCTGGATGTCGCGTCCGGCGGCGTTGATGAAGCCACGCATGAGCAGGCGCCGCGCCCAGGGCTTGTCCACGAAGCCCGCCTCGACGCTGGCCCCGCCCGCGCGGTAGCCGTCGTGGAAGCGCCGCACCTCCACGGGCACGGGCTTGCCCAGGTCGTTGGGCACCTCCACGTTGACGGGGTAGTCGTTGCGCGCGTCGTCGTAGAAGCCGTGCGCGCGCACCAGCAGGCCGGTGGACTCCTGGTAGTGGCGGCCGCTCGCGGTGAAGCGGTGGATGTTGAAGGAGGCCAGCTCGTAGGAGCCCGCCACGGCCGAGCCGCGCACGTCCTGGTCGGTGACGAGCTCCACGGCGCCGCCCAGCACGTCCGCGCCGAAGCGGATGGGCACCACGCCCGTGTAGACCTCCATCTGCTGCACCAGGTTCACCGGCACGTTCGCCAGGCCCGGGCCGTAGCCCGCGAACTCCAGCGGGACGCCGTCGATGAAGAAGCGCACCTGATCATCGGACAGGCCCGCGATGGAGATGCGCGCGGTGCTGCCCAGGCCGCCGGTGCGGCGCACGTCCACGCCCTCCGTGCGCGCCAGCGCGGTGCCCAGGTCGGCGGACTCCATGCTGGCCTGCTCCAGCTCGATGACCTGCACGGCCTCCGCCGACTTGCGGCGGCGCTCGGCGCGCGTCTCGCCCACTGCGGTGACCTCGACGTCCTCCTCGTACTCGGTCGGGGCCTCGTCCTGGGACGCCGCGGCCTTCGGGGCGCTGGACAGGGCGGGCGGGGGCGTGGCGGCCACGGCCTTGGAGCGGCCGGGCAGCTGGAAGACGTAGGTGTACGTGACGCGCGCGGGGGCAGGGGCGCCGTTGCGCTTCGCGGGCGTGAAGCGGAACAGGAGCGCTGCGGTGCGCGCGGCTTCATCGAAGCCGTGGCCCACGGGCTCCATCACCTCCGCCTGCGTCACCACGCCTTGCGTGTCCACGCGCAGGCGCAGGCGGACGTTCGCCTCCAGCTGCGCGCGCTCCGCCTCTGCAGGGTAGGGCGCCTCCACGGTGTGGAGCAGCTTCGGCAGCTCGATGACGGGCTCCGGTGGAGCGGCCGCGGGAGCTGCTTCGGATGCCGTGGGCGCGGCCGCCGGATCCTCCGCCTGCGTCGTGCCCGCGTAAGCCAGGCCACCGAAACAAATAGAAGACAGCAGTGCCGCGCCCAACTGGGACCGCCACCTGCGCTTCGCCTCGATCGCGATTATGAAAATGGTTCTCATTTTCAACGGCGCGACGTTTAGCCGCACGAAGTCTGAGCTGTCAAGACTGCATGGCAATTCACGCAGCGCGGTCTTGAGGGGTGAGCACCGTGGTGTGCAGGCCGTCCGCGACGCGGAACGCGAGCTGGAGCGACTGGTCCGCGTTGAGGCGCGGATCGCAGTGCGTGTGGTAGCGGTCGGAGAGGTCGTCCTCGGACACGTCCAGCGGGCCGCCCAGGCACTCGGTGACGTCCTGGCCGGTCATCTCCAGATGGATGCCTCCGGGGTGCACGCCCTCGGCGGCGGCGACCTGGAGGAAGCCCATCACCTCCGCGAGGATCCGCTCCAGCGAGCGCGTCTTGTAGCCGTTGCTGGCCTTGTGCGTGTTGCCGTGCATCGGGTCGATGGACCAGACCACGGGGCTGCCATGGCGGCGGGTGGCGGCCATCAGCCGGGGCAGGCGCGCGGCGACCTGATCCGAACCGAAGCGGCCGATGAGCGTGAGCTTGCCCGGGATGCCCTGGGGGTTGAGCGTGTCGATGAGGCGGATCAGGTCGTCCGGCTCCAGCGTGGGGCCGCACTTGAGCCCGATGGGGTTCTGGATGCCGCGCATGAACTCCACGTGGCCGCCGTCCAGCTGGCGGGTGCGCTCGCCAATCCAGAGCATGTGCGCGGACGTGTCGTACCAGCCGCCCGTGGCCTCATCGACGCGCGTCATGGCCTGCTCGACGTTGAGGAGCAGGGCCTCGTGGCTGGTGAAGAAGTCCACCGGGCGCACGGCGCCTTCGGACTCCGGGCGGTGGCCCAGGAGGCGGGTCAGGTCCGTGTAGCCCTCGCGCGCGAAGGCCCGCACCAGCTGCATCGTCTCCGCGGACTGGTGGTACGCGCGCAGCAGGCGCTGGGGATCCGGCGTCCGCTCGCGGGCGTCGAAGTCCATGCCGTTGATGATGTCGCCGCGGTAGCTGGGCAGCGTGACGCCGTTGAGGGTCTCCGTGGCGCTGGAGCGCGGCTTGGCGAACTGGCCCGCGATGCGGCCCACCTTCACCACCGGGCAGCCGCCCGCGAACGTGAGCACGCCCGCCATCTGGAGCAGGAGCTGAAAGGTGCTGCGCACGTTCTCCACGGAGAACTCCTTGAAGCTCTCAGCGCAGTCGCCGCCCTGGAGCAGGAAGGCCTTGCCCTCGGCCACCTGGCCCAGGGCTTCGCGCAGGCGGCGGGTCTCTTCGGCGTGCACCAGCGGCGGCAGGCGCGCCAGCTCCGCCTCCACGCGCGCGAGCATGGAGAGGTCAGGGTAGTCGTCGGGGATGTAGCGGACCGGCTTCGCCCGCCAGGAGGAGGGGGACCAGGAGGTATTCGTCACGGGAGCGCCGTCACTTTCGGGGGCAGGATTCCCTGCGCGACGCAGGAGTCGAGGTAGCGATAGAGGAGGTCGCGGTCGGTGGGAGGGCAGCGGACGTCGGTGCCCTCCAGCGCGGCCAGCAGCCGTTCACAGCGGATGGGGCCCAGGCCGAAGGCCGGGGTGGAGTCCCCGCTGCGCAAATCAAAGAATGCGAGCGTGGCGTCGTGGCCGCCGGAGCCCTTCGCGACGCGGTCGCGCCACTCCGGCACGTGACACAAGTCCAGCGGGTAGCCGTAGTCGCGCACCCAGTCGAAGAGCTCGGACAGGCGCACTTCCTCGGCGGGCGTGACGTTGAACACCGCGCCCGGATGCGACGCGCGCGCGAGTTGGACGATGGCGCTGGCCACGAAGTCCACCGGCGTCCAGACCTCGCCCACGTCCAACAGCGGCAGGGCGCGGACGGGCAGGCCGGCGAGCACGATGCGCCACACCAGGTCCTGCGTGTTGACGAGCGCGGTGTCCGGAGCGCCCACCACGCGGCCCAGTCGGTAGACCGTCGCGGGCAGGCCGCGCTCGGACGCCTGTTGCACCAGCCGCTCCGCGATCCACTTGCTCTGCTGGTAGCCGTCGCGAAGCCCGGGGTGCGAGGGGACGAAGGCCTCCGGCACGTCCGGGGACAGGTTCGCCTGCGGCGCCACCGCCAGCGTGGACACGTAGTGGAAGGGCTTGGGGCGGACGGCGGCGGCCAGCTTGAGCAGCTCGCGCGTGCCGCGCACGTTGACGCCCTGGAGGCTGCCGTACTCGCGCACCACGCTGACGACGGCGGCGTTGTGGATGACGGCGTCGCACTCGGCGGCGAGTCCGTGGAAGCGCGTGGCGTCCAGGCCCAGCAGCGGCTGGGAGAGGTCCGCCGGCAGCGCGAGCACCCGCGTCTCCAGTCCAGCAACAGGCAGCTTCTGGCCGGTCAGCGCCGAGCGCAGCCGGTCCATGGCCTGCGCCTCGTCCTTGGCGCGCACGGGGCAGATGATCCGCGCGTCCGTCCGGGCCAGGAGTTGGTGGAGCAGGTGCGCGCCGACGAAGCCGGTGGCGCCCGTGAGGAGGACCTGACGGAAGCCCTGGCCCCGGCGCGGCAGCTCGCGCGCCCAGGCCTCTCCCGTCGAGGAAGGGACGACGTCCTCGCCCAGCTCCGCGTCCGCGAGCATCGCGGGCGTGAGACCGCCAGCCTCGGCACCGCCCGTGCTTCCGCCCTGGAGCGCTTGCGCGAGGCCGGACACGGTGGGGTGCTTGAAGACGGTGGCCACGGGCACGTCGCGGCCCACCGCGATGCCCAGGCGGTTGGCCACCTGGATGCTCTGGAGGGACTGGCCGCCCAGTTCGAAGAAGTCATCCTGGAGCGACGTGGCGGCGCGGCCCAGCACCTGCTCCCAGACCTCCAGCACCGTGCGCTCCATGGGCGTCGCGGAGGCGAGCAGCGCGGCGCTCTCATCCGCGGGCATCGCGTTCTGGAGTGCCTTGCGGTCGATCTTCCCGGTGCTGGTGCGGGGCAGCCGCTCCGCGAAGGCGAAGGCGCCGGGCACCATGGGGGCGGGCAGCGCCGTGAGCAGGTGCTTGCGCAGCTCCGCGGGCGAGGGCTCGGGCGAGGCCACCAGGTGCGCGCACAGCCGGCGGGACCCGCCCGGCAGCACCTGTCCGACGACGGCGGCCTCAAGGATGCCGGGATACTTCAGCAACACGGTTTCGACTTCGCCCGGGTCGATGCGGTGGCCGCTGATCTTGAACTCGTCGTCCACGCGGCCCACGAACACCAGTTGGCCGTCGTCGCGCACGCGCACCTTGTCGCCGGTGCGGTAGGCGCGGGGCGTTCCTTCCACCGCGTCCAGGCGGGTGAAGCGGGCAGCATCCAGCTCCGGGCGGCCCAGGTAGCCGCGAGCGAGCGCGCCGCCCATCAGGCACAGCTCGCCCTCCTTGCCGGGGGCGGCCAGACGTCCCTGTGGAGTGACGACCGCCGCGACGACGCCGGGCAGCGGGCGGCCGATGGGGACCTCGTCACCGGAGGGCAGGGCGTCCGGCCCCGCGAGCTCGGCGACGGTGGCGACGACGGTGGCCTCGGTGGGGCCGTAGGTGTTGAGCAGGTGCACGCGGTCGCCCGCGACGTCCTTCCAGCGGGCGATGCGCTCCGGCAGCGCCGCCTCACCGCCGATGATGACGGTGCGAAGCGCGTCGGGCAGCCGGGCGGCGCCAGTGGACAGGCTGTAGGCCAGCTCGTGCCAGAAGGCGGTGGGCAGGTCGAGCAGGGTGATGCCCGCATCCGCGCAGGCCTCCATCAGGCGCGGCACTGACTGGAGCATCTCGTCCGTGCGCAGCACCAGCCGTCCGCCCGCGCACAGCGTGACGAAGATCTCCTCCACGCTGGCGTCGAAGTGGAGCGGAGCGAACTGGAGGACGCGGTCCTCGGGGCCGACGCTGTAGCGCTGCGTCGCGCCCGCGACGAAGTGGGCCAGGGCCCCGTGCGTGATCTGCACGCCGTTGGGCTGTCCCGTGGAGCCGGACGTGTAGATGACGTACGCAAGCCGCGCCTCAGCGCTCGACGCGGGCTCCGCATCGCGTGCTTCCGGCTGCTGGGCAGCGGGCACTCCTCGCGGGATGGCGTGCGCCGTCGAATCCCGCGCCGAGGTGTCGGCCTGCTCCAGCCGCTTCACGACGAGCACACCCGGCGCGGTCGGATCCGTGTCGGGCGAGGGGCGCTCGGACACCACCATCACGGCGGGCCGCGCGTCCTGGAGGATGGCCGCGTTGCGAGTGGCCGGGCCGGTCGGATCAATGGGCAGGTAGCCCGCGCCCGCGAACAAGATGCCCAGGCTGGACACGATGGCGTCGATGCCCCGGGGCACCTTCACCGCCACCGCCGTGTCGGGCCGCACGCCCGCCTCGGTCAGGCGCGAGGCGAGGGCCTGCGACGCCGTCACCAGCTCGCGGTAGGTCATCCGCCAACGGCCATGCTCCAGCGCGACCGCGTCCGGACGGACATCAGCTTGGGCCTTCAGCAGCTCCAGCACCGGGCGCACCGGAGGCACCGGGCCGCCATCCAGCACGGAGCCGACCCCGCCCGACGCGGAACGCCGCACCGGCTGCTCAGGCTGCGCGAGCAACGACTCCAGCAGCTGGAGGAACCCGCGCTGGTGCTCCTCGAGCGAGGCCTCCGTGTAGCAGGCGGGGTTCGCGTCCAGGTCCACGCGCAGGGCCGTTCCACCCGACCGCGCATGGAAGCCGAAGGACAGGTCCTCCACCGGACCCGCGGAGATGTTGTGCGCCGTCCCCGGCACGCCCGCGAAGTCCAGGGCGTAGTCGAACGGCATGATGTTGACGACGGGACCGAACAGCTTGCGCTGTCCACCCACGAGGCGCAGGTCGCGCCGCAGCTGCTCGTAGCGGTAGCGCAGGTGCGGGCGCGAGGCCTTCATCTCCGCGGCCACGTCGCGGGCCAGCGCGTACAGCCCCGCGTCCGGCCGCACGGCGATGCGCAGCGGGACGATGTTCATGGCCATGCACGGCACGCGCAAAGACGCCGAACCCAGCCGGCCCATCACCGGAAGGCCCAGCACGGCCTCCGGAGCGCCCGTGCGCTGGTGCAGGTAGATGGCCGTCACGGCCAGCACCACGTCGGACCAGCTCACGCCCGCCTGCTTCGCGCCAGCCTGCAGCGCCGCCATCAGCTCCGGCCGCAGGTACTCCGAGCGCCGCAGGAAGCGCGACGACATGGGCGCCGCCTCCGCGAGCAGCGGTGGCACCGGGGCGTCCTCGAAGCGCTTCACCCAGAAGTCGCGGTCCTTCTGGAGCTGGGCGCCGCTCCGGTACGCGACGTCCTCATCCAGCACGGGGCCCAGCCGGCTGAACCCCGCCGGCACGGCCTTGCCCATCACGTCCGCTGTGTAGAGCTCCGCCACCCGCCGGGCGAGCAGCGAGAAGCCATAGCCATCCATGGCGATGTGGTGGATGCGCTGGAACCAGAAGGACCGCTCTGGCCCCACGGTGAGCAGCGCCTGCGCGAACAGCGGGCCCGTGCCCAGGTCCACCGTGCGGCCCAGGTCCTTCCACATCCACTCCTGCGCGGCGGCCCAGGGATCGGCCTCGCCGCTCAGGTCCACGTGCTGGAGCGTCCAGTCCGTCCCCGCGTCGATGCGCTGGACCGGACCTTCCGCGCCCGCGACGAAGCGCGAGTGCAGCGCGTCCGCGTCCGCCACCGCCTTGCGCAGGGCGGACTCGAAGCGCACGGGATCCACGGCGCCACGGAATTCAATGCACTCCCCCGCGTTGTAGACGGGGCTCTTCAGGTCGAGCTGTTGCCCCACCCAGATGCCGTGCTGGGCCGCGGTCAGCGGGCGGTTGTCCTGGGATGGGGGAAGCATGACGGGGAACTCCGAGGGGGAAGGGTGCCGCCCCGAGGGCGGGTCATGAGGCGCGAGCGCCGGGGGCCATCGCGACAGGCTGCTTCGCGGCGAGCAGCGCGTACCAGTCGGTGAGCGTGGGCTTCTCCGCGAGCTCCACGAAGGACACCTCCGTGCCGCCCTGCCGCCAGCGCTCCACCAGGCTCATCAGGCGGATGGAATCCATGCCGCGTTCGAGCAGGTTTTCGTCCTCGCCAATCGCGGACGCGGACTCCATCAGCAGCTCCGCCACGTCCGCGCGAAGCTGGTCGCGGTCCACCGCCGCGCCAGCGGCCTGCACCGGCATCGCGTCCATGAGCTGCTGCGTGGTGGTGACGAACGCCACCAGCTTCGAGGCGTACTCCAGCGCCATCTGGTGCTTCTCCAGCGAGAAGTCCGCCACCGCGTCCGCGACGAGGAAGGGACGGATCTCGCTCATGGAGCCGTCGCTGGCCGTCTGCAGGCAGCCGATGTGCGCGTAGATGCCGCAGATGATGAGTTGATCGCGCCCCTGCTCGCGCATCAGGTCCATCAGGCGCGTGTTGCGGAACGCGCTGTAGCGCCACTTGGTGAGGACGGTGTCGTCCTGCGCCGGGGTGAGCTCGTCGATGATCTGCTGCTTCGGGCCGGCGCGGACGCCGGGGCCCCAGAACTCCAGCTGGAGGCCGCGCTGCTCCGCCGTCTGGTCTCCCGGCTGCGCGGAGTAGACGATGGGGATTCCCAGCTTCACCGCGTGCTGGCGCAGGCGCTGGATGTTGGCCACCAGCTCCGTCACCGGGGACTGCCCCTGCGTGAAGGCGTCCACGAAGTAGCGCTGCATGTCGTGGATGAGCAGGACGCAGCGCTTGGGCTCGGGCGTCCAGGCAAGCTTGTTCTGGGGCAGCTCCGTCGCGCCGGGCATGGAATAGGGGGCAATGGCAGGCAGTGCCATGAAGGGCTCCTGTTTCAGGGAGAAGGAGTGGAGAGGGACTGGCGCAGGCTGTCGCGCAGCGCCTTCTTGCTGACCTTGCCGACGCCCGTCTGCGGGAAGGCCGCGACGAACTCGATGCGGTCGGGGATCTTGAACGACGCCAGGCCGCGCTGGCGCAGGAAGGCGTTGAGCACGGAGGGGGCGGGGGCCTCGCCGCGGGGGATGACGACGGCGCAGGTGCGCTCGCCCAGGAACTTGTCCGGGATGGCCACTACCGCCGCGTCGCTGACGGAAGGGTGCGCGAGCAGGTGGTTCTCCACCTCCTCCGCCGCGACCTTGTCGCCGCCCCGGTTGATCTGATCCTTCGCGCGGCCCTCCACCACCAGGTAGCCCTCCGGCGTCAGGCGCACCAGGTCGCCCGTGCGGTAGAAGCCGTCCGTGGTGAAGGCCTTGGTGTTGTGCGCTTCCGCCTTGTAGTAGCCGCGGATGGTGTAAGGCCCGCGCGTGAGCAGGTGCCCCGTCTCACCGGGCGCCACCGGCACGTCGTCGTCGTCCACCACGCGCAGTTCGTCCGCGTCCGACATGGGGCGGCCCTGCGTGGTGACGATGAGCGTCTCCGGGTCGTCCAGCCGCGTGTAGTTCACCAAACCTTCGGCCATGCCGAAGACCTGCTGGAGTCCGCAGCCCAGCGTGGGGCGCACGCGCGCGGCGGCCTCGTCGCTCAGCCGGGCGCCGCCCACCTGGAGGACCTTCAGGCTGGACAGGTCGTGCTTCTTCGCCAGCGTCGAGTCCAGCCACACCATGGTCAGCGGAGGCACCAGCGCGGTGACGGTGACGCGCTCACGCTCGATGAGCGGGAAGGCCACGTCCGGGCTGGGGTTGAGCGCCATCACCGCCGTGCCGCCCACCTGGAACGTGCCCAGCACGCCGGGCGAGGACATGGGGAAGTTGTGCGCCGCGGGCAGCGCGCACAGGTACACCGTCTCAGAGGTGAACTGGCACACGTCCACGCTGGCGCGCAGGCTGTAGATGTAGTCGTCGTGCGTGCGCGGGATGAGCTTGGGCACGCCGGTGCTGCCGCCGGACAGCTGGAAGAACGCCACGTCGGACGGCGACGGGCCCTCCATCGTCACGGGCTCCGAGGGCACGGAGGCCAGAGCCGTATGCGCACCCGCGTCACCCAGCACCAGCACGTGCTTCAACGTGGGCGTGGCGGCCTTCACCTGCTCCGCGAGCCCCCGGTAGTCGAAGCCACCGAAGCGCTCCGGGATGACGTACGCGACAGCTTCCGTGAAGGCGCAGAAGTAGCCAATTTCCGAAGCGCGGTGCGCCGGCAGCGCGAACACCGGCAGCGCGCCCATGCGGAACAGCGCGAAGATGACCTCGTAGAACTCCGGCACGTTCGGCAGCTGCACCACCACGCGGTCGCGCGCACGGATGCCCAGGGCGTGGAAGCCCGAGGCCATGCGGTCCACGCGCGCGTCCAGCTCCGCGTACGTCCAGCGGTGCGCGCCGCCCACCAGCGCCACGCGCGACCCGAAGTCCCGGGCGCGGTCGCGCAGGAGCTGACCGAAGGTCTCCCCACGCCAGTAACCGGCCTCGCGGTAGCGCTGGGCGAAGTCCTCCGGCCACGTGGGGCAGCCGGGCAGGTGTTCCCGCGCGGTGCTCACGGCTGCACCTCGAGGCCCAGGCCCATCGCCTGGAGCATGGTGAGGAACTTGGCCTCGGTCTCCGCGAGCTCCGCCTCCGGCGTGGAGCCCACGACGATGCCCGCGCCCGCGAACAGCCGCAGGGTGCGCTCGTCGGCCTCCGCGCAGCGGATGGTGACGGCCCACTGACCGTCGCCGTTCGCGTCGCACCAGCCCACGGTGCCCGTGTAGTAGCCACGGTGGAACGGTTCGATGTTGCCAATGGCCTCGTGCGCCAGCGCCGTCGGGTGGCCGCACACCGCCGGGGTGGGGTGCATGGCCAGCGCCAGCGTCAGCGAGGTGATGGATGGATCCTTCAGCTCACCGGTGATGCGGCTGGACAGGTGCCACATCGTCTGGGTGCTCACGAGCGACGGGCCCTTGGGCACGTCCAGCGTCTTGCAGAAGGGCCGCAGCGCCTCCGCCACCGCGTCGATGACGACCGCGTGCTCGTGCAGGTCCTTGGGTGAGGCCATCAGCCGCGTGGCCCGCGCCGTGTCCTCCACCGGATCCGGGCTGCGCGCGGCGGAGCCCGCCAGCGGATTGGCCAGGACCTGGAGGCCGGAGCGCGCCACCAGCAGCTCCGGGCTCGCGCCGATGAGCGTACGCCGTCCGGCGCCCGGGGCCGCGTCCGCGTGCTGCGGCAGGTCCACCGCGAAGGTGTACCCATGCGGGTTGCGCCGGGCCAGGTTGTGCAAGAGCTGCCGCAGGTCCACGGGCGCCGCGGTGTCCACGTGCAGGGAGCGCGACAGCACCACCTTTCGCAGCGGGCCTTCCTGCATGAGCTTCAGCGCCGCCGCCACGCCGTCCTTGTACGCGCAGGGCTCCGGCACGGGCCGCAGCGTGTACTGACCGGCCAGGGGAGACCGCGCGGCAGCGGCCGCGTCGAACACCATGGGCCCCGCGCGCTGGAGGGTCATGGGCACCACCAGGTGCGCGGCCACCTTGCCGTCGAAGGGCACCGCGCCCACCGCCACCGGGATGTCATGCGCCGCGTCCCGCGAGGCGTTGAGCACCGAGGCCACGCGCTCCGGCAGGCCGTCCAGCGAGTTCGCCCCGCCCGCGTCCGGCACCGTGGCGAACACGCCGCGCGCCAGCATGGTGCGCTTGGGGGACGCGAAGAAGAACCCGCCCGCGTCGTAGTCGCGCAGCAGCCGAGCCGCCAGCGCCTCCTGCTCCGGCTCCCGCGCCACGGCCGGCGCGCCCACCACGCCGTCCACCGTCCGCGCGTCCGTCTGCCGTTCAACGATTTTGGTATCAGGAATCATTCTCAACTCGGGGCGATTTGGGGGGAAGGACCTGCGTCCATCCCGGGAGGGAAAATCAGGGAGAGAAGGCGAACGTCGCGGGCGCGCTACACGCCCAGCGTGGCGCCGCCGTCGATACACAAATCGTGCATCGTGATGTGTCGGGCCTGGTCGGACGCGAGGAACACCACGGCGTCCGCGATGTCGTCCGGCGTGGCGATGCGGCGCAGCGGGATGCCCGTGCGGTAGGTGTCCAGCGAACCCTGGATGACGCGCGCGGGGCCGGACTCGTCCGTCCACATGCCCCGCTGCATGGCGGTGTCGGTGGAGCCGGGGGAGACGACGTTGCAGCGGATGCCGTGCTCAGCCAGCTCCAACCCCAGGCACTTGGTGAACATGGTGGAGGCGGCCTTGGACGCCGCGTAGGCCGCCATCTGCATGCGCGGCACGCCCGCGGCGTTGGAGCCCACCGTCACGATGGCGCCGGAGCGGCGGGGCACCATGTGCCTGGCCACCGCGCGCGAGACATGGAACACGCCGTGGGTGTTGACGGCGAAGGTGGACATCCAGTCCGCGTCGCTCTGCGTGAGCACGGACCCCATGCGCAGGATGCCCGCCACGTTGGCCAGCACCTGGATGGGGCCCAGCTTGGACTCGATGGACGCGATGGCATCCTCGATGCCGTCCTTGTCGCGCACGTCCACCGGGAACGCGGTGGCCTTCAGTCCCTGCCGGCGCAGCTCCGCCACCAGCAGCTCCAATCCCGCGGCGTTCTGGTCGAACACCGCGACGGGCATCGTGCGCGCCAGCTTGCGCGCCACCGCCGCGCCAATGCCTTGCGCCGCGCCCGTCACCACCGCGTGTCCCGTCATCGAAGCCATCCGCCGCTCGCCTGGATTGTTTGAATGAAAATGAGAACCATTCTCATTTTCAGAGCCGGGAAGTGCCATGGCCACGAATTCCTGTCAAGGTGGCTGAGGCAGGGAACCGCCCGACGTCTGGCTTCACGGGCGGTGATTGAGCGATTGTTTCAGTCTCAGGCGGCGCTGGCCCTGGCGGCGGCCGTCTCGCGGAGCACCTCTCCGGCGGCGGCGATGGTGTGTTCAATCTGCTCCGCGGTATGCACGGCGCTGATGAAGTTCAGGTCGCGGCGGAGGATGACGCCCCGGCGAGCCATGCCGGCCTGGAAGGGGATCATCTTCTCGATGTGCTCGGGGATGACCTTGCTGAAGCGGAAGAAGGGCACGGCGTCGTAGCCGATGACCTCCAGGCTGGAGCCCGTCTCACGCGCGTGGGCGTTGACGCCGTCGCGCAGGCGGCGGCCCAGGTTGGCGATGTGCTCCACGTAGTTCGTGGTGCGGTATTCCTTGATGACCGCCTCACACACGGCCAGTGAGAGCATCTCGCCGCCGAAGGTGGTGGACACCTGGAGCTCACTCAGGCGCGACAGATACTTCTCCGGGCCCGCGATGGCGGACAGGGGCATGCCCGCGGCGATGCCCTTGGACAGCGTGACGAAGTCCGCCTGGATGTTGAAGAACTGCTGCGCGCCGCCCAAAGCCAGACGGAAGCCGGTGACGACCTCGTCCAGGACGAACAGCACGCCGTGCTTCGCGCAGGTCTCCTTCACCTGGAGCAGGAACTCGCGGGTGACGGTGCGGTTGTACGGGATGGCCAGCAGCACGCAGGCCAGCTGGGCGCCGTGCTTCTCGATGTGCTCGATGAGGGCGGGCTCGTCCGGGGGCGTGAAGAGGGGCAGGCGGGTGGTGAGCTTCGCCACCGTCGGGGGCACGCCCGGGGTGTCATACATGAAGTGGTCGTGCCAGCCGTTGTATCCCACGGTGACGATGTGCTCGCGGCCGGTGAGGTGGCGCGACAGGCGCACGGCGGCGGAGGTGGCGTCCGCGCCCGTCTTGAAGAAGCGGGCCATCTCCGCGCCGGGAATCACTTCCACCAGCGCCTTCACGGAGGAGACCTCCACCGGCGTGGGCAGCGAGTGGATGATGCCTTCCGCCAGGTGCTTGCGGATGGTCTCCGCGACGGCCGGGTGGTTGTGGCCCAGCATGTTGGCGCCCAGCGCCTGGATGAAGTCGATGTACTCCTGGCCGTCCGCGTCCTCCACCAGGGCGCCGTTGCCCTTGGCGAGGAACACGGGGAAGGCGCCGGGGGCGAAGTGATCCGGCTTCTTCATCATCGTCTGCGTGACGCCGGGGACCCACTTGCGGGCCTCGGCGAGCAGCTGGTTGGAGCGCTCCAGCTTGATCTCACCCACGATGGGGCGAGGCAGGGATGGGTGACGGGGGGCTGTCTGGGACATGGAAGGGTCCTGGTGAGGGGTGAAGAGGGATTCAGGGCGCGGGCGTCGCGTCCAGCCGCACGGCGCGGCCCACGAAGGTCCACAACAGCCCGAGCGCGAGCGCGGAGATGGCCACGGCCAGCCAGCCCAGCTGCGCGAAGCCGATGAGCGTGCCGTCCGGGCCGGTGGTGAGCAGCAGTCCGCCCATCCACGCGGCGAGCCCGGAGGCCCCGTCGCTGGCGGCGATGTTGACCGCGAGGTAGCGGCCCCGGATGGACGGCGGCACCTGCGACGCGACCAGCGCCATGGTGGGGATGGCGCGGCCGGAGGTGAGCGTCATGAAGAGCACGAACACGACGGCCACCACCGGCAGCGGAGACGGAGGCAGGTGGGTGAAGAGCAGGTGCGGCACCATGGTGGCCACGAGCAGCAGCGCCAGGGCGCGAGCAGGGCCCATGCGGTCCGCCAACCGGCCAATCCAGCGCGAGCTCACGAAGGTGGCCGCGCCGCCCGCCAGGTACACCCAGGGCAGGTCCGTGAGGGACAGGCCCACGTTGCCCACCATGAAGGCGCCCAGGTAGGGGATCAGCAGGAAGCTGGCGAACACCACGGTGAAGGTGAGGCCCCAGCCCATGGCCAGCCGGGGCGTGAAGCCCGCGGTGGCGGAGGTGCCGAACGCCTGGGACAGGTGCCCGTCCACGCGAGGCAGGAAGCGAAGCAGCAGCAGCCACACGAAGCCCGCGACCGCCGCGAGGACGATGAACGGCGCGCGCCAACCCCCGAGGTTCGCGAGGCCCAGGCCCAGCGGCACGCCCGCGACGGCGGACAGCGCATAGGCCGTCATCACGGTGCCAATGGCCTGGCCCCGGCGCTCGGCGGGCACGGTGTCGCTGACGATGGCGATGACGACGGCGCCCATCAGCCCCGCGCAGCCGCCGGCGACTGTGCGGGCGATGAGCAGGCCCGTGGGCCCGGTGGCGGCGCCGCACAGGAGCGTGGCGATGATGAAGCCCGCGTAGAGCATCAGCAGCGTGCGCTTGCGCTCCAGGCGATCCAGCCAGAACACGCCCAGCACGCCCATGGCCGCGGACGCGAGCGTGTACGCGGACACCAGCGCTCCGAACCGCGTCGCCGACAGCGAGAGCCGCTGCATCAGCAACGGGCCCAGCGGCATCAGCATCATGAAGTCGACGACGTGCGTGAACTGCACCGCCGCGAGCAGCCACAGCAGCGTGCGCTCACGCGGGGCGGGGGATGGAGCACTCAAGACAATCACCTGAATCCAGATACACGTCAGCCATGGCCCGGCCCGGCAATGCCAGGCTCGGCCGGGTCCGGGCGCACTTCTCGCCGGACCGCCGTGTTTTTGTTACAGCTCAGCGAATGATAATGAGAATCATCCTCAGAAATCTTCCGGAGTCAATGGGAAAGCGGGTTCTGTGACGCAAACGTCTCTCCACGGCCTTGCGGCGTACGTCCGGCTTGACGGGCTGCAATGGGGGCGGAAGGGTCGGTATTGGAGCGCAGTCCATCTCCGTTCGTTCCGACCCAGGAGTCGATGGTGAAGAAGCTCGTCAATGCGCCGCGCGCGGTGGTCCAGGAGATGTTGGAGGGGTTCGTGGCGCTGGCGCCGGGCCAGGCGTTGCTTGAGGGGGAGACGGTGGTGGTGCGCGCGGACGTGCCGGCGGCGTTGGGGGCGAGGAAGGTGGCGGTGTTGTCGGGTGGGGGCAGCGGCCACGAGCCGGCACACGCGGGCTATGTAGGGA
>NZ_RAWQ01000218.1:0-17701 GCF_003668965.1 Corallococcus sp. AB030 | reverse complement strand
CGCCAGCCCCGCGCCCGTGTCGTCCTGCGGACCGCCCTGCTTGAGCGACCAGGGGCTCGCCGCCGGGGCCGCGGGCGCCGGAGTCTCGGCAGAGGGCGCCTGCGTGGGTGCCTGGGTCCCGGGCGAGGGAGCAGCCGTCTCCGGGGCCGGCGCGGGGACGGTTCCCTGGGCTTCCGTACCGCCAGTCACATCCCCAGTTTCGTCCGCCGGAGCACCACCGCCACACGCAGTGCTTCCCAGCCCGAGGAGTCCCGCTATTCGGCGGACGGGACGAAGCAGTGGGCGAAGGAGTTCGAGCGCAACCGCCTGTCGGACCTGCGCGTGGCGGGCTCCACGGGCACTGACGGCGCGGTGTTCCTGTCCGGAAACGCGTTCCTGTACTCAGCGGACTTCGGGCTGGGCGAGGCGCAGGACGGCTTCCTGGTGAAGTTCACGCAGGCGGGCGAGCCCGAGTGGCAGCGCCGCGTGGGGCAGAAGGTCTACGCGGTGGCGGCGGACGCGGCGGGCGGGGTCGTGGCCCTGGGCGAGGAGTGGACGACGGAGGCCCACACGCCCCAGCTGGTGCGCTACGCGGCGGACGGCACGGCGAGCTGGACGAAGACGTTCGACGGCGCGAGGGAGGGCACGCTGCTGTCGGCGGTGGCGCTGTCGGGGACGGGCACGTCGGTGGTGGCCGGGCGGCTGGTGGGCCCGGTGACGGTGGACGGGCGCACGTTCGACGCGCGGGGCACGGGCGGCTTCGTGGTGCTGGCGTTCGGCGCGGACGGAGCGCTGGCGTGGGGCCGCGAGGTGCCGGGAGTGAACGGGCGCGTGGGCTCCGTGTCGGTGGGCGCGGACGGCACGGTGGCGGTGGCCGGCGAGTCGGTGGGCCTGCTGGTGTGGAACGGCGTGGCGCTGGATGAGGGCGGCCCGTTCGTGCTGACGGCGACGGCGGACGGGCAGGAGCGCTGGGTGAAGCAGCCCACGTGCGGCGCGACGTCGGTGGGCACGGTGGCGGCGGTGGAGCCCGCGGGCCCGGTGGCCACGGCGTGCGGCAACACGGTGACGCGCTACGCGGCGGACGGCGCGCTGCTGGGCACGAAGTCGCTGGCGCCGGAGGCGTGTGAGAGCGGCACGTGCTCGCTGGCGGCGACGACGCTGGTGGCGGCGCCGGAGTCCGGGCTGGTGGTGTCCGGCTGGCAGCGCGACGGCGCGGGCGACACGTGGAACCAGGATGCGTTCCTGCGGCTCGTGACGCCGTAATTCGGACGGAGGCGTCGGGGCCGCGCTACCACGCGACCTCGATGCCTCCGGTGCCCTGCGCCCAGTCGGAGATGGCGCGGTCGCGGGTGACGAGCGGCAGTCCGAGTCTGCGGGCCGCCGCCACGATGAGCCGGTCGAAGTGGTCCCGATGCTCCCAGTCGAGCCGGGCTGCCTCCCGGACATCCCCTTCGCTCATGGGGTCGTGGACCAGCTCCGGACAGTCGATGTCCGCCCACCAAGCGTCCAGCGTGGTGGGGAAACGCAGCTTCCCGCCCTGGGCGAGCAACCACGTCTCCAGCACGACGGGCGCGGGCACCACCAGATAGCCGCGCCGGTGCTCGAAGGCGGAGAACGCGCGCTTCGCCGTGGGCCCGAGCTTCTGGAACTGGTCGCCCGCGTAGAAGAGCAGGGCATTCGTGTCGAGCACGTAGCCTTCACTCAAGCTCCAGCACCTCCGCGGAGGCCAGCGCCGAGCGCTGGAGTCGTTGGCTGGGACTCTCTTCGAGGCCTTCCAGTTCACCCGTGATGCGCAAGGAGCCGCGAAGCTTCGTCTTCCGCTTCTGAGCGGGGCGTCCCTTTCGCTCCGCTTCCAGTAGGGCCTCCAATCGCGAGGGCGCGATGAGGAATGCCTTCAACTCATCGTGCACTGTGATGGCGGTGACATGCCGCTGAGTGGCCGCCTGCTTCACGAGCGCGCTGAGATGGCTGCGCGCCTCGCTGAGCGGGATGCGCTGCATGGGCAGGGGCCACGTGGGCGTTGCTGTGGCGGCGCGACGCGCGGTCGCGGGACGAGGAGGTGTCCGTCGTCGATGTTTGCTGGCCATGGTGTGCGGATAATAGGCACAGGTCCGACACCCTCTGGCTCGGGCGTCATGCAGCCGCCTCGGTGTTGAGCTTGAGGTCCTGGTTCAGCCCCGCGTCCTTGCGCACGCGCCAGATGTACTGGTCCAGGAAGTAGTGGTGCAGCGCGAAGCCCCAGATGAAGCCTTCCATCAAATCTCGCAGCGTGAGCCCGCTGCCTCCCATCGCCACCTTCGCGTCGAACGCGCCGCAGCCCGGGTGCACGCCCATGCCGCAGCCCAGCGTCCGGTACGCCAGCGTGAACGCGAGCCCGCAGAGCGCGTAGATGATGAAGCGCTGGCTCACCTTCGGCGCCCAACCGAACGCGGCTCGGTCCACGCCTTCCGAGTGGTAGCGGTTGCGGTGAAAGAACCAGACGATGCCGTGGTACTGCACGTTGTGGAACGCCGTCACCGCCACGGTGAACATCAGGAAGTCCATCCGCCGCGACACCGTCGGCCAGAACACCAGCGACGTCAGCCCCAGCGCCGCGCCGAGCATCAGCAGCTTCGGCCCGTTCACCCCCAGCCCCTGGCGCCACCGCCACACCTGCCTCGCCGCCAGCACCCCCACCACCGCGAGCACCAACGCGAAGCACGCGTGCGCCACTCCGACCTCCCAGGTCGGCTCCGCCATCAGCCCCAACCGGCGTCGCGCCCCCGGATGCGTCAGCGCGAACGCCACGAACGGCGCGAGCAACCCCACGTACAGGGTCACGCTGTCCAGCCGCCGGTCCCACGCGTCTCGCTCCCCGGCCTTGCGCTGGTAGAGCACCATGATGCCGTAGTGCTGCCGCACCACGTGCCAGTACGCCCATAGCGCCGCCAGCGTCACGAACACCGCGAACGGCCAGCGCTGGCCGGACAGCACCGACGCCGTGAACACCGCCGGCCCCGCCGCGAACCACGCCAGGCTGCCCCAGAGCAGCCGGGCTCGCGCCTTCCGCTCCCGAGCGTCCAGGTACGTGCGCGACACCGTCGCGAACAGGTGCGGCCCATCCAACAGCAGCACCCATGCCCACCACAGCGGCGGCCCGCTCACGCCCCCCAGCACGTGCAACGCCATCAGCGCCAGGCTCGCGCCCAGTCCCCCGACCGTGGAGAGCAGGTCGTGCCGTCGGTCCACCAACCACCGCGCTTGCAGGGGAACCGGGGCGAAATGGGGAACCGCGTTCATCGGAGGACTCCCGTCCGGCGGTCCCGGACCTCTTCCTGCGGGAAACGAAGTCCCAGGATAGCGGGGACATACAGGTAAGTCAGATGCGCACCTGAAGGTCTCGAACGGGCACCGGCCGGACGGGCAGGGGGCCAGAACCCCCTTGAGGGAATGGCCCCCGGACGCGACAGTGCTGAACCATGGATCAAGGTCGGCGTACCTCGGACCGCAAGTCGGTCGGTCTGTTGGTGAAGCTCAAGCATGAGAGCGTGGGGAGCTTCACCGAGGAGTTCGCCACCAACATCAGCCCCGGGGGCATGTTCATCCGCTCGCGCACGCCGCAGCCGGTGGGCACGCCCGTGCGCTTCGAGGTGCAGATCGCCAACGGCGTGCGCGTGCTCCAGGGCACCGCGACCGTGCGCTGGGTGCGCGATGTGAACGACCCCGCGGGGCCTCCGGGAATGGGGTTGCAGTTCCAGGAGCTGGATACCGCGAGCCGCGCGCTTGTGGATCTGATGCTCCAGCGCAAGCCGGGCGGCGGTGCCGTGCCCGCCGCCGCGCCGCTGCCGTCCATTGCTCCGGTCGTGGCGCCGGGCATCGCGCCGTTGGCCGCGCCAGGAATCGCGCCGTTGACCGCGCCGGGCATCGCGCCGGTGAGTCCGCCCGTGGCCGTGCCGCCAGTTGCCGCCGCGCCCCGGCCCGCCGCCGTCCCCGCGCGCCCCGCCGCCGTTGCACCGCCCACGCGTCCCGCGCAGCCGGCCGCGGGTGGTGCCGCGCTCGATTCGCTGTTCGATGATCTGGATGCTCCGTCCTCCAGTCCCGCTCCCGCCGCGGACGAGCCGCTGTCGCTGGGCGGCGCGGACGAGCCGTTCTCGTTGGGCGGTCCGGACGAGGACATGGGGCTGGCGCAGGCGGACTCCGCGAACGACGTGGACATCCCGCTGGACGAGCTCATCGCGGGAACGCCTCCGCCCACCGTGCAGGGCGTGTTGTCGGGAGGCGACGAGCCGCTGCCGGGGCTCGACTTCGAGTTCGAGGTTCCGGTCGTGGATGAGCCCATCGCCATGGGCGAGCCGCTGGAAGAGGTGCCCATCGAAGTGGGGCTCTCCGTGGAGGACGACGCGGCTTCGGCCGCGGGCGACGCGGGTGGGTTCGAGTTGGATTTCTCGGATGTTGCCCCCGCGCCGCCGCCTCGCGCCGCGCCGGTGACTCCACCGCCTGTGCAGCGCGCGGCCCCGCCGCCTGCGGCGATGCCGATCGTGCCGCCGGTGGCTCCCGCCAAGCCCTCTGGCGGCAGCGCCGAGTTCGACTTCGACCTGTCATCCCTGGACGACGAGGCTCCGCTGGAGCTGGCGCGTGAACCCACGTCCTCACCGGGCCGTCAGCGGCCGTTGGGGCGTGAGCCCGCGTCCTCACCCGGCCGTGCCGCAGCGCCGGGTCTGGGGCGTGAGCCTGGATCCGCAGCGGGACGTGCGCCGGGACTGGGGCGCGAACCTGGATCCGCCGCCGGCCGTGCACCGGGGCTGGGGCGCGAACCTGGATCCGCCGCCGGCCGTGCACCGGGGCTGGGGCGCGAGCCTGGATCCGCCGCTGGCCGTGCCGCCGTGCCGGGCCTGGGACTTGAGCCTCGCTCTTCTGGAGGTCGTCCCGCGGCGCCGGGTCTGGGACTTGAGCCTGGCTCCGCCGCCGGCCGTGCAGCCGCGCCGGGACTGGGCCGCGAGCCTGGATCCGTCGCGGGCCGCGCCGCCGCGCCGGGCCTGGGGCGTGAGCCCGGATCCGCAGCCGGACGTCCCTCCGTGCCGGGTCTGGGACTGGAACCTGGATCCGCGGCGGGCCGTGCCCCGGGCCTGGGACGCGAGCCTGGATCCGTGGCGGGACGTCCCGCGGCGCGCGCTCCGGGTGAGCTGCCGTTGGAGCCCGGCTCCTTCGCCAACCGTCCCGCGGCGCCCGGCCTGGGCCGCGAGCCCGGTTCCGCCGCGGGCCGCGCTCCCGACCTCTCCCAGGAGCCTGCGTCGTCCTGGGGCCGCGCTGTCCCGCAGCAGCCTCCCGCGCCGCGTCCGTCCGGCGGCAGCGCCGAGTTCGACCTGGACCTGTCCATCGACGACGACGGGCCGCTGGAACTGGCGCGCGAGCCCGTGTCCTCGGCGGGCCGTCCCGCCGCGCGGCCCATGGCTCCTCCGCCGCAGCCGCCACCGAGCACGCTTCCTCCCTCCGTGCGTCAGGCCCCGCCCGTGCCCGCTGCTCCGGTGGCCCCCGCGACGCTCGCGCCCGCCGCCGCGCCGGTGGCCTCCGCGCCGCCTCCCCTGGACGCCAATGGGCAGGTGCGTCCCATCTACCTCACGCCGCCGCAGACAATCGCCGGTACGGGGCCGGTCATCGGCATCGACCTGGGCACCACCAACTCCTGCGTGGCGCTCCTGTCCAACGGCCGGCCCGTCGTGCTGCGCTCGCGCGAGGGCTACAACACCATCCCGTCCGTCATCTCGCTGAGCGCGCAGAACAAGCTGCTCGTCAGCCACCGCGCGAAGAACCAGCTCGTCCTGCGGCCCACGCACACCATCTACGGCGCGAAGCGCCTGGTGGGCCGTCCCTACGACAGCGCCGTGGTGAAGCAGGTTCGCGAGCGCTTCCACTACGAAATCACTCCGGATGCCGCCGGCCGCGCCGCCGTGCGCCTGGGCACCGACGTGCTGTCGCTGGAAGAGGTGCAGGGCATCATCCTGCGCGAGTGCAAGGAGATGGCTGAAACCCACCTCAACCAGAAGGTGGAGCGCGCCGTGGTGACGGTGCCGGCCTACTACTCCGAGCCCCAGCGTGAAGCGGTCCGCAAGGCAGGCGCGATGGCCGGCCTCAAGGTGGAGCGCATCCTCAACGAGCCCACGTCCGCGGCGCTCGCGTACGGCCTCAACCGCGAGCTCAACAAGAAGGTGCTCGTCTACGACCTGGGCGGCGGCACCTTCGACGCGACCATCCTGCGCATCGAGAAGAACGTCTTCGAGGTGCTGGGCACCGGCGGCGACATCTTCCTGGGCGGTATCGACTTCGACAACCTCATCGTCGACTTCCTCCTGGAGCGCTTCCAGGAGAAGGAAGGCATCGCGTTCAACGGGGACGGCATCGCCCTGTCGCGCGTGGGCGACGCCGCCGAGCGCGCGAAGATGGCGCTGTCCGAGCGCAGCACCTTCGAGGTCCACATCCCCATGTTGATGATGGACGACGCGGGCCGTCCCCGGGACCTGCGCGTGACGATGTCGCGCCAGGACCTGGAGATGATCTGCGACCCGTTGCTCAACCGCACCATCGACGTGGTGCGCGACGTGCTCCTGGACTCCAAGCTGAAGGCCTCGGAGGTGGACGACATCATCCTGGTGGGCGGCATGAGCCGCATGCCGCTGGTGCGCGACAAGCTCAAGGGCCTCTTCAGCAAGAACGCGCAGGCGAGCGTCAACGCGGACGAGGCCGTGGCGCTGGGCGCGGCGCTGTACTCGGGCTCGGTGGACAAGGTGAGCAGCGTGGTGCTCATCGACGTGCTGCCCATGACGATTGGCGTGGCCATGCCCGGCGGCGGCTTCAAGCGCGTCATCGAGCGCAACAGCCCGCTGCCCACGCAGCGCTCGTTCGCCATCAGCACGTCGCAGGACAACGAGGAGCGGATGGAGCTGTCCGTCTTCCAGGGCGAGGACAACCACATCTCCGCCAACGAGTACCTGGGCACCGTGCGCATGGAAGGTCTTCCAAAAGGCCCCAAGGGCTCCGTGCGCGTCGCCGTCACGCTCAAGCTCGACTCCGAATGCGTGCTGCACGTGGAGGCGCGTGAGTACTCGACGCGCAAGGAAGTGAAGGCGACGCTCGCCACGCGCTACTCGCCGGAGGAACTCCAGAAGCAGCTCCAGGTGAGCAAGGAGGCGGTGAGCGCCGCCGAGGAGCGCCGGGGCGCGGACCTCAAGGATCGCGCGGGCCGCTTCTGGGGGTTCGTGAAGAAGGCGCTGGGCCGCAAGTAGACTGGCTCCATGACCGCCTCGGCCCCCCGCTACATGGCGCGCTTCCGTTGCATCGCGGAAGCGTGCGAGGACACCTGCTGCGCGGGGCTCACCGTGCCCATCAGCGAGTCGCGCTGGAGCCTGCTGCGCCAGAAGGTCGCGGGCACACCTGACGAGGCGCGCGTCGCGGCGCTGATCAAGCCAAATCCGGACGGCGCCACGGGCCAGCAGGCAGGCATCCTGGGCAAGCGCGCGGACGGGCACTGCGCCTTCCTGGATGAGGCGAAGCTGTGCTCGCTCCAGCGCCGCTACGGTGAAGCAGTGTTGCCGGACGGCTGCTCGGTCTTCCCGCGAGTGCTCACGCGCTGGGGCGCGCAGGTGGAGATGGCCGGGTCGCTCGCGTGTCCGGAGACGGCGCGCCTGTGTCTGCTGGCCGAGGACGCGCTGGTGCGCGAGCCCGTGCCCGAGGAACAGGCCCTGCGTCCGCAGGTCGCGCGGCAGGTGGCGGCCGGAGACGACGCGTGGACGGCCCACGCGGACACCGTGCGCGAAGCGATGCTGCGGCTCCTACAGCGGCGCGAAGTCCCGTTCGCCGCGAGGCTGTACGCGCTGGGCCGCATGGCGCTGGACCTGGGCGACTTCTACTTCCCGGGGACCACGGCGTTCGCTTCAGCGGCAGGCGAGGAATCGCGGCATCCCAGCGCGAGCGACGCCTCCGAGCCCGAGGTGCGCGGGCCCATGACGGACTCCGCACCGGATGCGAGCGAGACCCGCGCGGAAGCGGCCGAAGCGCGGCTCGCGCGTGTCCTGCGCGAGTACGAATCCACGGACACCCTCGCGTCCTTGCGCGCGCAGCTCGAAGCGCTGGAGTTGCCCGGAGGCCCGTGGGCCGGCATCTGCGGCGCCGTGCTCCGTTCACGTGAGGCTGCCGTGAGCAGCCCGCGCTTCCTCTCGCTCATGAGCGCCGTGCGCGCGTCCTACGGTGGCGCGGACACGCATCCAGACCCGGCGTGGGAACTCCATGCCGCCCGGCGCTCCGCCCTGGAGTCCCTGCACGGCGAGCGCGTGCACCAGTACTTCCTGCACCACGCGCTCAACCACGTCCTGCGCCACCCGTTCACCGAGGCCGAGAGCCTCCTGAACGCCGTGTTCCTGCTCGTGCTGCGCGCCTCCGTGGTGCGTTGGGTACTGCTCGGGCACCCGGCCGTGGTGGCGCTGCTGGAGGCTCCCGGCACGCCCGTGGCCGCGCTGGACGCCGCCGCCGTGGAGGCGTTCCAGGTCGTCGCCAAGCACGTGGAGCAGGCGCCCTCGTTCCTGGACTTCGCCAAGGGGCTGGCCGGCGAAGGTCCGGAGACCTTCGCGCGGCTGCTCATCCTGGTGAAGGGCCTGTAGCTCCTCAGCCCTGCTGCTTCGGCTTCGCGCCCAGCTGCTGCATGGCCCGCTGGAATGACGGGTACTCGTGCGCGCCCTGGATGGCCACCTTCTCCCCCAGGATGAAGGTCGGCACCGCGCGGATGCCCATCTCCTGGGCCTCGCGCACGGACTCCTCCACCACCTGCCGGTAGCGGCCTTCCTCCACCGCGCGCTGGAGTTCGTCCGGATCCAACCCGGCCTCCACGCCCGCGGCCCGCAGCGTGTCCCACTGCCAGAGGTCCTGCCCTTCACTCCAGTAGCGCCGCAGGATGGCGGCCTGGAAGGGCTCCAGCCTGCCTTGGGCTCGCGCGTACTCCGCCGCCTCGTGCGCTCGGCGCGTGGACGGGATGATGTCCCGCTGCACCATCGTCAGCCCGGCCTTCGCGGCTCGGAGCTTCAGCGGGTTGTTGGGATCCTTCATCCCCTGGCGCACGTAGTCGGGCAACGGCAGCCCTTCCGGAGGCGTCTCCGGGCGCAGGAAGTAGGGGTGCCACTCCACCTGGACGTCGTATTCCTTCTTCAGCTTCTCGACCTCACCGAGGCCGACGTAACACCAGGGTCAAACGAAGTCGGACCAGATGTGGACAACGATGGGTGCGCTCATGGGCTGAATCTCTAGCACCGTGCGTCAGGGCCTTCCACCCCTTCCACCGGGGCCCGCATCCATCGGTGGACAGTCCGCCCTCCCGAAGGCACGGTCCGGGTTCCATTTCTCCGGAGGAACCTTCCGTGCCCCTGTCGCTCCTCGCGGCCCTGGCGCTCGGCGCCAACCCCGCGCCCGCGCCTCATCCGTTCAATCAACAGGACCTGGTCACGCTGCGCCGGCTCAGCAGCCCGCGCGTCTCGCCCGACGGCCGTCAGGTCGCCTACGTCCTGCGCTCCACCGATATGGAGGCGAACCGCGGCCGCACCGACCTGTGGCTCGCCAACCTGGACGGCTCCGCGCCGCGCCAGCTCACCTCCCACCCTGACAGCGACACCGACCCCGTCTGGGCTCCGGACGGCAAGAGCCTCTTCTTCCTGTCGTCGCGCGGCGGCTCGTCACAGGTGTGGCGCCTGCCGTTGGATGGCGGCGAACCGCTTCCGGTCACGAAGCTGCCGCTGGACGTGAACAGCTTCGTGCTGTCGCGTGACGGCCAGCAGCTCGCGGTGGCGCTGGACGCGCGCCCTGACTGCGCGGACCTCGCGTGCAACACCCAGCGCGCCGCGGAGGCCTCCAAGAAGAAGACCACCGGCCGCGCGTATGATCAGCTCTTCGCCCGTCACTGGGACACCTGGAAGGACGGCACGCGTTCGCACCTGTTCGTCGTCCCCGTGGCCGGCGGCACGGCCGTGGACGTGATGAAGGGCATGGACGCGGACGCGCCCAGCAAGCCCTTCGGTGGCGCGGAGGAGTTCACCTTCACCCCGGACGGCAAGAGCCTCGTCTTCGCCGCGCGCGACGTGGGCCCCACCGAGTCGTGGTCCACCGACCTGGACCTGTTCCTCGCGCCCGTCGACGGAAAGACGAAGCCGCGCAAGCTCACGGAGAAGAACCGCGCCACGGACACCAGCCCCGTGTTCAGCCCGGACGGCAAGACGCTCGCGTACGTGGCCATGTCCCGCCCCGGCTTCGAGGCCGACCGCTTCCGAGTCATCCTGCGCACGTGGCCGGGCGGCCAGGAGCGCGTGCTGACCCAGGACTGGGACCGCTCGGCTGGCTCGCTCGCGTGGAGCAAGGACGGCGCCACGCTCTTCACCACCGCCAACGACGTGGGGCAGAACACCGTGTTCGCCCTGGACGTGGCCACTGGCAAGGCGCGCAGCCTCACCCAGGGCGGCAACGCGGACGGCGCCCAGCCCGCGGCGGACGGCCAGGTCGTCTACGCGATGGATGACCTGGACTCGCCGGCGGACCTGTACGCGGTGAAGGCGGACGGCACCGGCACGCGGCAGCTCACCCAGGTGAACAAGGACGCGCTCGCGGGCCTGAAGTTCGGCGCCTTCGAGCAGTTCAACTTCCCGGGCTGGAACAACGAGACGGTGCACGGCTACGTGGTGAAGCCCGTGGACTTCGACCCGAAGCGCCAGTACCCGCTGGCCTTCCTCATCCACGGCGGACCGCAGGGCAGCTTCGGCAACCACTTCCATTACCGGTGGAACCCGCAGGTGTACGCGGGCCGCGGCTACGTGGCGGTGATGATCGACTTCCACGGCTCCACCGGCTACGGCCAGGCCTTCACGGACTCCATCTCCGGGGACTGGGGCGGCAAGCCGCTGGAGGACCTGCAGAAGGGCCTGAACGCCGCGCTCCAGAAGTACTCCTTCATCCACAAGACGAAGCGGTGCGCGTTGGGCGGCAGCTACGGCGGGTACATGATCAACTGGATCGCCGGTAACTGGGCGGACGGCTTCCAGTGCCTCGTGAACCACGACGGCATCTTCGACGAGCGCGCCGCCTACTACGACACCGAGGAGCTGTGGTTCCCCGAGTGGGAGCACAAGGCGCTGCCCTGGGAGAAGCCGGAGTCGTACGAGAAGTTCAACCCGGTGAACCAGGTGGCGAAGTGGAAGACGCCCATGCTCGTCATCCACGGCGGCAAGGACTACCGCGTGGTGGATACGCAAGGCATCGCCACCTTCACCGCGCTCCAGCGCCGCGGCATCCCGTCCCGCTTCCTCTACTTCCCGGACGAGAACCACTGGGTGCTCAAGCCGCAGAACAGCATCCAGTGGCACGACGAGGTGCTGGGCTGGCTGGACCGCTGGACGCGCAAGTAGCGCGCCCGGCGGAAAGTGAGCCCTGGGGCGTTGCGCCCCAGGGCTTCATGCAGGTTTCAGGGGATGCCGAAGCAGTCGTCGATGCAGCTGGCGATGACCTCCGCGCAGGTGCGGTCGGAGATGCACTGCGAGCACTCCGCGGTGCGCTCGCGGCGTTTGTCCTGCTCGCTCTCCTTCTCTTCCTCCCAGGCGCCAACCTTCTCGGCGCACTTGCCAGTGTCCAGGTCGGAGTCGAAGCACTGCTTGCGGTAGTCGCAGATGGCGTCGGCGTCGTTGGAGCAGCCGGTGAGGAGCAGCACGGAGACACAGGAGGCCAGGGCAATCAGTCGGGACATGGCCCGGCACTATGCACGCGGATGACGCCTCCCGTGAATGCACTTCAAGGGAGGCGCCGCGCACTTCACCGCTGCTGCATTACTTCGTCTTCGTCGCACCGCCATGGTCCATGGATCCGTGCTCCATGGTGCCGCCCTGCGTGCCGGCGCCGCCCACGCCCATGGCGTCGTCCAGCTTGCCCAGCGTCTGGTAGGCCATGTCGCGGTGCCGGGGCAGTTCCTGGGTGAGGTTCGTGAGCAGCGTGGCCAGCTCGCCCGTGGCGCCCATGCCCTGCTGGGCGGCCATCACCTTGCCGATGGCGGCGTCATGCGCGCCAACCTGTCCGGCCATGTACGTCGAGTCGAACGGCGCGCCCTTCAGCGCCTGGAGCTTCTCCATGTCCGCCTTGTCCGCGGCCATGGCCTTCTTCTCCATGTCGTTGGTGGCCTTGGGCATCTCCGCCAGCTTCATGTTCTGCGACTTCGCATAGTCCATGACCTTCTGGTCAGCGGTCGTGTGCGCGTCGACCATGGCCTTGGCGTAGGTCTGCACGTCCGGGTTCTGCGAGTTCTGCTGCGCGAGCTTCGCCTGCTTGATCTCCGACTGGTTGATGTAGTGCAGGCGCTCCAGGAAGGCCTTTGGATCCGCGGGGACGATGAAGCCCTTGAACTCCACCGTGCCCTTGGCGACGGTGGGCGTCTTCTCTCCGACTGGCGGGTTGGCGGATGTGGCGCTCTGGGCCAGCGAGACGCCGCCGGTGAAGAGGACCGCGGCGAGGGTGACTCCATGCAGGGTGCGCTTCATTGGGTGCTGCTCCTTTTCAGGGCCTCGGATGTGAGGCGGGTCAAGGCCGGTGGACCGGACACACTTCCGGATCCGCGCGGCGCACGTTGGAGCAGGGCGCGACAGCGAACCCAGCGGGTGGGAGGACGGACGTGTGCCAATTCACGTTGCGTCCCGGACCCGGTGCGGCAGTGGACAGCACCACTGCCCCCGGGAGCGGGCGCGGACGTTCACCACCACACGGCTGTCCGGGAACGCCATCCCGTCCTCCTCGTGCCCGGAAAGCCAGGCATCCCGCGAGGGAGGGAAGAGAACGGAGGCAGGGCCCCGGCTGGCTGGCCGCCGGGGAGGAGGGCTACTTCGCGGGCTGCGGCGCCGGCTTCGGAGCGGCCTTCGGCTTCGGGGCGTCGGGAGTACCGGCGGGGACGTTCTTCGTCTCGGACAGCTCGTCCTCGGCGCGCAGGAAGGCCTGGGCGGCGCGGTCCACGTCGTCGGGCTTGAGGCCCGTGAGATTGGCGGCGGCCCCGCGCGTGCGCGCCGCGAGCGCCGTCTCCCCCAGCGCGCCGTGGATGCGCGTGAGGGCCACATGGATTTCCGGGTCGAACGGATCCGACGCCAGCGCCTCCAGGTACGCCGTCTTCGCCTTCGGGTAGTCCTTGCGGAACAGCAGGATGCGGCCCAGGTGCACGTTGGTGGAGGGCGAGCCCGGGTGCATCCGCAGCGAGCCGCGCAGCACGGACTCCGCCTCATCCAGCCGGCGCAGCTCCAGCAGCGCGAGCGCGAACTTGTTGGACACCGACTCGTACTTGTCGCCCACCAGCTTGTGCGCCCGCGAGTACTCCTCCGCGGCGGCCTTCACGCGGTTGCGCTCGCGCAGCACCTCACCCAGGTGCGCGAACTTGCGAGCGGGCACTTCGGTCACCTCGGAGAAGCCGCCGAAGGAGATTTCACGCCCCTTCTTCTCGCTGTCCTTCTGAGCGCCCTTGGCGTCCTCCTTGAGCACCACGCGGTCGTCGCGCGGCACCAGCTCCTGGGGGAAGGGCTGCTTCTTCACGTAGGACAGCCAGGTCTTCTCGAAGAGGGGGAAGGGCATGCCCGTCGCCACCTCCACCGCCTTCTTGTCCGGCTGGCCCGCCTTCAGCTCCTGCAAGAGGGCGCGCAGGCCCGCGGTGCCCTTGGTGCCGTGGATGTAGTCGATGGCGTAGAACACCTCCGCGAACGCGGTGGCCGCGTCCTCCGCCGTGGGCAGCATGGCGATGGAGGGGTGCATCTTCTCGAAGGGGATGAGCTTGTCCTCCTTCACGCGCTTGCCCAGGAGCGCCTGCGTGGACGGCGTCATGGCCAGGCCGCCCTTGCCGCGCCAGCGCGACTCCAGGAACTTGGCCAGGCCTTCGTGCAGCCAGATGGGCACGGTGTTGTGGGACATCTGGCTGACCACCAGGTGCACGTACTCGTGCGCCAGCGTGTCCTGCCAGTCGTAGCCCTGCGCCACGGCCTTGGGGCTCGTGACCATCAGCTTGTTGAACTTGCAGATGGCGATGGTGCCCGTGGTGCGGATCTGCTTCTCCGTCAGCGTGCTGACGCGGGACAGCTCGCGCGCGTTGTTCACCACCTCCACGCGCACCTTGCCCGGCGGCGTCCAGCCCAGGTCCTCCGCGAGCGCCCGGTGGATGGCCTCCAGCGTCTCCAGCGCGTAGGGCACCAGGATCTCCTCCTTGCCCTTCGGGTAGAAGAAGATGAAGTGCTCGCTCTCCGCGCGCTGGTGGTCCTTGACGATGGTGCGCGTGTCCTTGGCGAGCCGCAGGTAGCTGCCCGGCTTGTCCTCGATGTTGGCGCCTTCCAGCAGCGTCACCGCGTCGTCGTACTGGCCCTCCTCGAAGGCCACGCGCCCCTGGAAGTACTTCAGGGGCTCCAGCTCGGAGGGTACGCGCTTCTCGACCTCGGCCAGCTCGCGGCGGGCGCTTCCCACGTCCCAGTCATCCAGCGACTGCTCCACCTTGCCCAGCCGCTGCTTCACCTCTTCCTTGAGGGCTGCGTCGGGCGGCTGCGCGAAGGCCGTGGGGACGGCGAGGAGGAGGGCGCACAGGACGCCCAGGCCCGAGATGGTCGCGTGCATGCGGCGGCTCACTTCACCAGCTCCTCGTAGTAGCGCTTCACCTGTTCGCGGTACTTCTCCGGCGCGCCCTGCTTCATCGCGTCCAGCAGGTCCTTGCGGAACTCGCGAGGCGCCTGGAACGCGTCCTCGTCCGGCAGCTCCACCTTGTCCTGCGGGTTGCGGCCGTTGCCCTCCTGGCGGCGGCCGGAGCCCATGGGCATGGGCAGCCCGCGGCCGCCCTTGCGGCCCTGCTGGCTCTGCTGCATCTGCTGCTGGAAGCGCTTGAGGCCTTCCATGGCGGCCTGCTGCTCGCCGTAGCCGCGGCCGGGGTCCTTGCCCTGCATGCGCTGGGACGCCTCGCCCATGCGCTGGCCAATCTCATCCATCTGCTGGCCGGCCTCTTCGCCGAACAGCGGCGCCGTCTGCTCCATGTCCTCCATCTGCTGGCGCAGGCCCTGCGCGCGCTGCTCCAGCTGCTGCTGGCGCTGGCCCAGCTGCTGGAGCTGCTGCTTCTCCTGCGGCGACAGCTGCGAGCCCGGCGGCGGGAAGAGGTTCTGCAGCTGCTGGCTCACGTCCGACACGTCGCGCGAGTCCTTCTTGAGCTGCTCCGCGAGCTTCGCGGACTGCTGACGCACCTCCGGCGGGTTGCCGAACATCTCATCCAGCTGGCGCTGCTGCTCGCCCATGCTGGACAGCTGGCGCGCGGCGTCCTCCGCGCGCGCGGCGGACTCCGCGGCGAGGTCGAAGTCGTCCACCTTGAGCGCGTTCTCCACGTTGCGCAGCTCGGACTGGGCCTCTTCCAGCGGGCGGGCCGCGCGGCTGTTGAGCCGGCCTGGATCGAGCTTCTGGTAGTCCTCCTGCACCTGCTTCAGCTTGCGGTTCAGCTCGTCCTTGAGGGCCTGGCCCTTTTCTTTAAGCCGGTCGCGGTTCTGCCCGCGGGCCTGGTCGCGCAGGGCGCGCGTCTGCTCGGCGACCTTCTGCTGCTCGCTCATGGTGCCCTGCAGGTCGTCCATGAACTTGCCGAACTTCTCCGCCAGCTCCGGGTACTGCTCCGCGCCGAAGTCCTCCTGGGACTTGTCCATGGACTCGAGCATCTCGTCCATCTGCATGCCCAGCTCCTGGAGCTTCGCCAGGGCCTCGTCCGACTTGCCCTCCTGCATCAGGCGCTCGACTTCATCCATGGCGCCCTGCATGTCCTCCTGCTGCATCATCTCCGACAGCGCCTCCGCGTTGAGGTGCTCGTCGCGGATGCCCTTGCGCAGCTCGGCCATGCGCTGCATCAGCTCCTGGATGCGCGACTTGAGCTGTTGGATCTGCTGCATCACCTGCTCGCGCGCGGCCTCGTCCGGGTTGGCCTTGAACTGTTCGATGAGGCGCGACAGGTCGCGGCGCTCGTTGGCCAGCTGCTTCGTCAGCTCCTGGAGCGCCTCCAGCTTCTGCCGGTCCAGCAGCGACTCCAGGTAGAGGATGTCGCGCTCCAGACCCTCGATTTCGTCCTCCACCACGGCGGTGAGCCGGGTGCCGGTGCCCCAGTCCTCGCCGCGCGCGCGCTGGGTGCGCAGGTACAGGCGGCGGAAGTCGGAGGTGGTGCCCACGCTGCGCTTGAGCTCCCCTCCAATGTTCAGGAGCGCGGAGACAATTTCCTTGGGCACGTCCTTCTCCCGCGACAGCTCGGCGCCTTGAGCGCGGAAGTCGTCCGCGAGCTGCTGGCCACTGGTGTCCACGGACTTCGCGGTCTCCACCGCGGTCGCGTCCTTCTGCTTCGCGCGGTCGGGCCCCTCCAGGCGGTCCGCCAGGTGGTCCACGAGGCGGCCCCACAGGACTTCGGCCTTCTCCAGGGCGGCGCGGCGGTGCTCGGCGGCGCTGTAGACGCGCAGGGTCTGCGTGCGGCTGACGCCCTTCTTGGGGCCCTCCACCGCGTCGTTGTCCTTCGCCTCCACGTAGTAGGTGATGCGGTCGCCGGGGGCGGGCTTGAGCGGGCCCAGGTCCCAGTTGAAGGTGCCCCGGCTGCGGCGGCTGTCCTCGCGCGGCAGGTTCACGCGCGTCTCCTGCTTCGCGCCGGGCATGCGGTACACCAGCGCCAGGCCGGACATGCCGTAGTCGTCGGTGGCCTCGTACTTGAGCGTCACCGTCTGGCCGGGGTCGACTTCAATCTCCGTGGACGGCGTGAGCAGCGTCACCTGGGGTGACTTGTCCGCCTCCACGGTGAGGGGGATGTCCGGGCCCACCGCGAGCGGCTTCGCGCGCGAGGCATAGAAGACGAAGTGGTAGTGGCCGCCCTGCTTCGCGACGAAGCTGCCGGTGAGTTCGCGGCCGCCGGTGACGGTGAGGGGCAGCACCTGGTTGTTGACGACGACCTCCGCGCGCTCGATGGGGCGGTCCGAGCGCGTCTTCAGCACGACCTCGGTGCCGGCGGGTGCGCTGACCTCGCCGTTGGTGCCGGGCACGGTGCGCGGCGCGAGGCCGGTGTACGCGGGGTAGCGGTAGGTCAGCTCGATGTCGCCGGTGATGGGCTCCGCCTGCGCGGCGGTCTCCGGACGCGAGGCCTGCTCGCGCAGGTGCTTCCAGCCCGCGACCCACCGGCCGCCCACGAAGAACATCAGCACCGCGAGCGCCAGCACCACGCCGCCGCACGCCATGGCCACGCGGCGCAGCGGCTGGCGGTCCACCACGAGCCCGGGGTCCACCGTGCGGGCGCGCTCGTCCATCTGCCTCAGGAACGCGTCCGCGAGCTGGGGGGACCAGCCGGCCTCCTCACGGCGCTCGCGCGACAGCTCCACCGCGGCGAGCACATCCAGCGACAGCTCCGGGCGGCGCTGGCCCACGAGCCGGGCGGTGCGCGCGTCGTCGCCCACCTGCCGGTGCGCGAGCACGACGCCGAAGACGTAAACCACCGCCGCGCCCACGGGCAGGGCGATCCACATGAGCCCCTGGGCAAGCCACGGCGCCGCCCGTCCCAGGAGGCCCGTGGCGAACAGGAGCACGAGGGCCGCGACGGCGCCCAGCAGCAGGCCCTGGGCCCAGAGCTGGCGGCGCTGGCGGGCGCGCACCTGGGCGAGCAGCTCCGCCACGCCTCCGGAGCGCGCTTCACGCCGGGCCTGGGGAGGCGGGGCCGGAG
>NZ_RAWQ01000217.1:0-17995 GCF_003668965.1 Corallococcus sp. AB030 | reverse complement strand
CCCAGCAGGTGCGCCTCCACCCTCTTGCCCTTGCGCCCGCGCCGCAACACCACGGCGGTGGCGTCCAGGTGCGCCAGCGTCATGGCCCCTGAGGTGCCACCTACCCGTCCCCAGTCATACACCGCCGACAGCGCCAGCGTGTAGCGTCCGGGAACAGAGGGCCGGCCGAAGAGGACGTGCTGCACGTCCAGGGCAACCTCCGCCCCCGCCAGGCGAGCGCTCAACACGTCCGAAGCGAAGGCCTCCGCGTACACCGGCCCCAGCGTCCCCGTCGCGATGACGCCGGCCGGGTGGTAGTCGGGGTTGACGCGGTTGCCGTAGCGCCGCACCAGGTGCCCGGACAGGAGAGAGTAGCCCTCCATCATCCCCAACCAAACCGAGTTGGGCGTGTCCCCTCCCACCATGAAGAGGCGCACCACCTGTCCCCAGTCGGACAGCGTGTCCCAGTCCTCTTTCCTCACGAGGCCCGCGCCCTCTCCTCCGCCCCACAGCCGCAGCCGCACCGGCGTACCGAGAATGAGGCGCACCGACTCCCCCTTCCCCAAAGCCACCATGGGCTCCACCTGCACGAAGCCTTCCGCGGTGGCCTCGCTCCTCCGAGGCAGCAACGTCAACGTCGCCGCGTCCATGCGCAGCAGGTTTGTCCACGACGGTGTTGAGTCGGCCGTCGCGGACGCAGAGGCCTCCTCCTCGGGCTGAGCCTCTCCCTCTTCCTCCTCGCCGGGAGACTTGTCGGAGATGGCCTCTTCCAGCCTTCGCACGGTGGCGTCGAAGTCTTCTGGAGTGATGGCCTCCTGCGCCCCTCCGGCCCCGGGCAACAGCAGCAGCAAGACGACGGCCCAACTCCAACGCATGCCCATCGACGCCTCCGCAGCAGGCCCCAGCAGGGGCGCTCAGCACAGAGGTTCCCTGTTCAGTCCGACAAGGCGGAGGACCGGGTGGGGCATTGCACTGAAAAAGTCACATAAGACCCGGCCTGCAGGGGGATAGACAGACGTGCCACGCCACGCTACGGCGCCAGCCGCGCGAATAGGAATGACCGTGGCGACACTCCACAGCGTCCGTCAGGCATGCTGCACGACGAAGCGCAGACCGCTACTCGCGCACGACGGCTGCTAGCGAGGGCCTTACATGGTGCAGGAAGTCCCTACGCAGCTCGCGAGACCAACACCGACGTCGAGGTGCAGTGATTGAAGATGGTGCAGGAGCGTCGCCATCAGGGCGCCCGCAGCCATCCGTGAGTCGCGCATTCACTCGCGCACACTCCAGCTCATGGGAAGGCGATGTTGCTTAGCGTGACGGTGCGGGGGCCAGCCGCTTCCCAAATCTTCAGGCTGAACGGGCCCCGGGCAGAGTCCGAAGTGGCCTCCGCCTCAATAATAACGCGAACATTCTTCTCCGAAGACGTGGGAGCAACCTGCCACACCTGCAGCACGTTCAGCTCCTTGCCAGACTTATCTCGAAGCGCTGCTCCCGTTGCTGTCCACGGCTGCCCACCCTCTGGAAACGCCATCAGTACGTCAACCGCGACTCGCAGTGCAGAGCGATAGCCGTAAGCTTGACGTACAACAACAGCGACACCAGGGCCTCGTGAGATAGTCTTTCCGAGGTCGCTATCCTCGACGCCTCCACTGCCCACCTTCCCCATCGAGAGAAGGCCAGCGAGCCCTTGAGGAGAGCTTCGCTCAGCACGCAAGCGGTCATTCTCCTCCCGACACCGTTGGGCCTCTGCTTTCGCCTCTCGTGCCTCTTCCCGGTAGGTTTCCACTCCGCGCTTCCGGCGGTACACCTCAACAAACGGCTCTGCCTTCGCCGGATGTGCCACCAGGAGGAATGTTGCACTCCCAGGTGCCGCCTCATCCCGAAACCTCACTACCAATCGAAGCCGATCTCCAGGACTGATGCCATCCGCGGGAATAAGCCGAATCGTTGCTTGGCCGATATCCACTAGGGAAAATCGCTCGCGCCCCTCCAGGATCACACCTTCTCGCGCCAACTCCGAATCAAACAGGATCGTGGAGGAGAGCCCTGAGCTTATCGACACCTCGACTGCATTGGATGCGCTCTCCGGACTCAACTCGATGCGGCGAACTGCCGCGCCGGTTGACATGAATGTCGGCTGCGCCCAGGCCACACCGCCGCTGAGAAGAAGAATGAGGACTGCCAATACTGGTCGAGGCACGCAGTTGTCACTCCTTGGCGAGCCAAAGCGGGGCACCAGGGGACACCACCTGGAGCCCAGCATTTCACTCAAACTCGCGGACGGCCTTCATCTGAACGCTTGACCAGACGCGAAGTCCACCGGAGTCAGCCTTACCTGGCTCCAATTCAAGCCCGCGCTTAAAACCTGTGTCATACACCTCAATGCACACTGGGAAGCTGCCTTTGCTCGTGCGGACCCGGGTCAATCGGCCATAGACGCGGTCGCCCAAGATGAGTCGCCCGGACAACGCAGTATCGTCGGGCAACCGGCCCCAGCTCCCAAGCAAGCGAATCTGCGTGTTGCCTTCGCGTACCGCGATAACCCTCGTGTCACCCTTGATGGGAAACGTTGCTGGAGCGGTCTCCCCCACGCGAATACCCAGCTTCTCCATGGTCTCGACAGCTTGCTCCGGGCAGTCCTCGGGGTCAGGTGGCGAACGCACCTGCGCGCCGGAGCACGCCAGCGTCGTGCAGAGGGCCGTCATCGCCAGGGCCGTGCCAACGCTCTTCGTGGCCTTCTTGGCAGCCACCGGCGGGGAGGGCGGGGAGTCACTCTTCGTCGTCGTCACGGTGGCAGTCACCTCGGGATTCGTCGCTGGAGGCGCGACGGCCGCAGGTGTTGCCTCCGGCCCGGTAGGAGCTGCGGCCGAGGCAGCTTGAGGTTTCTTTGTATATGTCGCTACTTCTTGGCCGGAGACGGAGGGGACCGCGCCCCCTGGTGGCAGAGAAGACTGCTGTGAGAAAAGCGCCCCCGCAGCCAGGGCACCGGCCAGCAGCCCCACCCCCAGCACGCGTCCCATCCTGAGTCGCGAGAGGAACGAGCGCCGCCCCACTTCGACAATGGGGGCCGCCAGCGCGGATTCCACCGCAATCTCTGCGGCGCCCAGCCCCTCCTCCAGCTCCGAGCCCAGCAGCTCCGCTTCGACAGGCGGCGAGGCAGCAACCACCGGAGCGGCCCGGGGAAGCAACTCCGCAGGCGGGCCTTCACCGCGGGCCTCCAGCAGCTCCGGCCCGGGCGCCTTGCCACGGCGCATCTGGCGCAAGGGGACTTTCACCCACCGGGCAAGCTTGTTGCGTGCGAGGTGCTTCGCCTCGCCTCCGCCCTCGTTCTCGGTAGTGGCCGAGTGCGGGCCATACGTGTCGCATAGGGAGACGTCCCACGCCTCCCCTTCCGCCCCGGCCAGCACCTCCTCCAGCGCCTCGCAGACAGCCGCCGCACTGGGGCGCCCCGCAGGCTCCTTCTCAAGCAGCCGCATGCACAGCAGCCCCAACTGCTCTGGGACGAAGCGGTTGGCGAGGTAGGGAGGCACGGGCACCTTGCCCATGACGCCCTCGACGTAGTCCGCGTCCGTCGACGCATCGAAGGGCCACCTCGCCGTGAGGAGGCGGTAGAGGACAATGCCCAGGGCCCATATGTCGTCCGATGGAGCCGACACGTAGCGGGCGCCCGCCTGGCCCAGGTGCTTCCGCATGAAGCGCCAGGCCTCGGGGGGCCGGTACTCCATCGTCCCCGGCGGCAGCATGGACTGGGTGACGCCGGGGGCGCCCGTGTAATCCCCGATCCCGTAGTCCACCAGCACCGCCAGCCCGTCCGCGGCGCGCACCATGACGTTGGCGTCCTTCACGTCCCGGTGCACCACCCCCGCCCCGTGCGAGGCGGCCAGCGCCCTCGCCACGTCGAGCGTCACCTTCGCCACCTGCCGGGCCGAGGGGTTCTCCTCCTTCACCCACACCCCGAGCTTCCGCCCCTCCACGTACTCCATGGCGATGAGAGCGAAGTCGCGCTCCCCGGCCTGCCAGTAGGAGAAGCCGCGAAGCCCCACCACGTTGGGGTGCGTCAAGCGCAAGAGGATGGAGACTTCCTTCTCCACCCGCCCCTCCACGCGCTGCCGCTCCACCAACTTCAGCGCGCAGGGCTGCCCGTCATTCGTCGCGAGGTACACGGTGCCGAAGCCACCACGGTCCAGTTGCCTCACCACCGTGTAGCCCTTCACCACGTCCCCGGGGGACAGCACGGCCGGGGGGCCGTCATCCCTCATGGCGACGTCCTCCTGAAGACGCTGTCGGACAGCAGGACTACGGCCACGCGCATGCCACTCCCTCCCCGGCGCCGGCCCCACGCTACCAGAAGCCCAGGGAAATCGCGTGACTCTTCTCCCACACGTGAGCACCGACCATAGCGGATGAAATCATTCATACCCAAAAGGTGAAGTCTATAAACCTCTCAGGTATTATTTTTTCGAAATGCATCTTCCTCCTGACATCCACGCAGCCGTCCCTCCGAAGGCTTCCCTCCGCCCCTTGCCCGCCATCATCGGAGAGACCCTGCGCGCGGCCCGCCTTCGTGCAGGCCTGAAGCAGGCGGAAGTGGCCGAAGTCGTCGCAATCTCCCGCAACGCCTACAGCCGGCTTGAACGAGGGCTCATGCTCCCCAGCGTCGCGACGCTGTACCGGCTGTGCGCCGCCCTCGGAGCCACGCCCAACGAGTTGCTGGGCTACCCCACCCTCCTGTCGCCGGATATTGCCGCCACCACCAAGGACGCCCTGCGACGGCGCGTGCACCGGTTGGACACGCGCCAGGCGCTCGCCCTGGTTCAGCTTCTCTCTGGTGTGCGCTGAGGGAGCGTCGCAGCCATGACACGTAGCAACTCAGGTATACTCACCTGCACCTTATGAATGAAGAACTCGCAACCCAAATCGGCTCTGTCGCCCGCCTCGCCCGGGAGCAGATGAGCCTGACGCAGGTTCAAGTCGCGGAGCGCGTGGGGCTTGCCGCCGCCGTCTACAGTCGCGTGGAGCGCGGGCACATGATGCCTAGCGTCTCGACGTTGTACCGCATGTGCATCGCATTGATGGTTTCCCCGGAGGACCTGCTGGGCCTCACCGAGTCCACCGACAGCGAGGCTCGGGCTCGGCCGGAGGACGACGCCGCCTTGCGCCGGCTCATCTTCGTCGCTCGGAAGCTCGACGCAGGGAAGTTGGACGCCCTCGTCCACGTCGCCACCGAGTTGGCTCGCTGAGGCAGCTCCTTGGGGAGGAGGCGCCGCCGAACGGCTCGCGCGCCCTCCTCTCCAACGCCAGGTTGCATACGGCCGACGCGTTGGCGTCCCGAGCGCGAGCAGGCCGGGCAGTCCTCGGCGCCGACGGACGCCCTCGCCGACAGACCGAGGGGGCCGGGTACGCCGCGCCACACTCCCGAAGCGCTTCATTCACCTCGGCGGGCCACTCCTCCAGGCGCTTCTTCCTCGCCAGAAGGAGATCCACCTCGTGGCGAGGTGCCGGCCATTTCGAGCCACGCGAAAGCAGACCGTCGACGGACTACTCCTTCTTCAGGGCCACCAACTCGTGCGTGTCCAACCCCTCCGGGTAGAGGCCCCCCTCGCCGAACTCCACCTTGTCGCGCATCTGCCCTCCCGCGGACACGACAAGGGCTGCCTCTCTGGCGGCTTCCGCGCGCCCGTAGGGCCCCTTGGGCCGCGACAGGGCCACGCCGCGCAGGGCATCGCGCATGTCCCCCGCCGTCGCGAAGCGCTCCTCGGGGTCGAGGCGCAGGGCCTTGTGCAGCACGGCCTTGACGTCGTCCGAGAGGGCGGCCGCCGCCTTCTCGACGACGTCCGGGCCGAAGGTCTCCATGAGGGCTTGCATCTGCTGCAACGGCAGCGTGGGGGGAGACTCCGTCCGCTGCCGGCTCTCCTTCGCCGGTACGGGCGGGACGTCGTGCACCTCGAAGAGGTGGTTGCCCGTCATGACCTCCACCAGCAGCACGCCCAGGCTGAAGACGTCGGAGCGCGGCGTCAGCCCCGCCTTGCGCAGGTACTCCGGGCTGGCGTACGCCACGTCGCCTCTCAGCAGGCTCGCTGGCGACTCCTCCCGCCCAACCAGCAGTGAGTACGCGGAGCCGAAGTCCAGCACCTTCACCTCCCCATGGCGGCCCAGGGCAATGTGCCGGGGGCTCACATCCCGGTGGACGATGCCCAGGGGCACGCCCTTCCCCGACGTCAGCGTGTGCGCGTAGTGCAGCGCATCCGCCACCTCCGTCCCCACGTACAGGCCAAAGCCCTCCGAGAGGGGCTGCCCCCGCACCACCGCCGCGCACACCAGCGTCTCCAGCGAGGGGCCGTCCACGTACTGCATGATGACGTAGGGAACATCCTCCACCTCGTCCACCTCTACGTGGAAGACTTGGGCGATGTTGGGGTGGTCGAGGCAGAAGGCCAGTTCCACCTCTTCCGCGAGTCGCTTGCGAGCCATATACGAGGCAGGGCTGGCGAGTTGTCGAATGAGACAGGGGCCCGACAGCGTGCCGTCCGACGCACGCCGCTGGGCCCGCAGCAGCCTTTCGCGATTCGGCCGCACCTCCAACTCGCGCACCACCTCATAGCGCACGCCTCCCACCTCGAAGAGGAAGTTCACGTCAGCACGTGCCGGGAAGGTTGGCACGCGGGGCGCCCCCTCTTCCGTCGTCACCTCGTCCGGATGCTTCGTCATGGCTGTGACTCCTCCTCAAGGAAGGGGGCGTGGCTCCATGGATCCGCCCCTCTGCAGTCGAGCTACCCACGCAATCGTCTATTGGTCAAATTGACTTCACCTGCGAAGTAACATGACCTTCCGCATCTGTGAAGCCTCTGACTCCTACGCCGGGACAGCAGCACCCCGACTCCGCTTCACCAGCGCGCTACCTCCCCTGCCGGGTACGAGAGGCCCCAGCATTGGCCTCTCTGAGGAGCCGTGACTTGCGAGTGCACCCGTTGACTGGGGCCCGATTCGCTCATTGGCCCATCGTCCCCGTCGAACGAGAGCGCTTGGCCCTCATGGAGACGCTGAAGGCACGAAACGAAAGCGAGGAGACATTCACCATGAAGGCGAGCGTGCTGGGCCTCTTGCGCGAGGAGTCTCGCGCTTCCGAGAAGGCTCCACGGGCTCATGGACGCGCCGCATGTATCAGAACAAGGGGGCGGGGACTTCGACGGCTCCCGCAAGAGAATGCGGGAGGTGCTCGCCGCTGGAGTCACGCCCCACCACCGTGCCATCGCCCAGGTGCCACTCAACGAACTGGCCGACGAGCCGTAACGATGGGCGCAAAGCGCCTCTGCGCAGCGGTGCATGCGGGAGGAGAAGTCGCTCGCGCCCTTTGAGCTGCGGCCCGCGCTCAGACGGGCGTCACCTTGTCGAAGGGGCGCACCACCTCTTTGCCGTCGGAGACGCGCGCCACCGTCACCGTCTTCGCCTTCTCGTCGACGGACTTCACCTTCGCCGAGAAAGTGCCCCGCCCCTGCTTGTAACGCACCTCCTGCCCTGCCGCGTATGAAGCGGAAGCCTCGGGGCTGGGGCTGGGGGTGGTGGCCGTCGCGGTGCGCCCTGCCGCACGCGCGCGCCCGCGGCTCTTCTGGGGCGCGGGCTCGGTCCGCGCGGGCTTCGACGCGGCCTGCGGCTTCACCCACTTCCGCACCGGCACCGAGGGCGTGCGCTTCGGCGCAGGAGGCGACATTGGGGCGCGCTTCGGCGCGGACGCCGCAGGAGTCGGGCCAGGCTCAATGCCCAGGAACTGAGCGATCTTCACGAGCAGCTCCAGCTGCCGCCCCATCGCCTTCCCCACCTCCTCCGCAACCGCAGCCTGAATGGTACTCCGCATGTCGTTCTGCATGTGCTCTCGCTCTCTTTCCTCGCGGGCTGGATGACCCGCCTATTCTTCAACACGACAACAGTCAGCCTCTTGCACTCACGCTACACCAAGGAGTCCGCGTATTCGGACGCCTGTCTCAGAATGAAGCCTTCACTTCGCGCCAACGCACGCGCTGCGCTTCCCACGTCCCCGCGTGAGCAATGGCCCGCAGGCCTCGCTCACTGAGGGGCTCCTCACCATCCACGGCCTCGAGGAACAACACCTCCTCCTGGATGTCCGGCGCCAGCAACTGCAAGTCCAGCAGGTGCGTCACGCGCGCCCGGGTGAATCCCAACTGGCAGGCGACGTCCGCTGCGCTCGCCACCATCCCTCGCACAATGATTGCTTCCACATGGTGCGCCAGGGCCAGCATTCGCGCGACGTGCGCTGGTCGGCGCACCACCTCTCGCGGCGGGGGGCGCGCTCCCTCTCGGAAGCCCACCTTCGCCCGACGCACGCGGTGGAACTGCGCGCTGATGAGGCCAACCTCCGTCGGCCGAGACTCGGGACTCGCGCTCACGCCGCCACCTCCTTGCGCCCGGGCGGCGCGGTTTCACCGGCCAGGGCCAGGTGCACATCCACGCGATCCGTGTCCTCATCCACCACGACCCGGCCGACGAGAGCCTGCAGCAGGCGACCCCGATTGGGGGCCGTGAGGGCGTCCCACACCGCGTCGAAGTCCGCCAGGGCCTGGACCACCCATGCCGCCTCCAGCTTCTCCCCTTCCATGGCATCCAGGGCGCGCTCCACCTCCGCCAGCCGCTTCTTCATGCCGGCGGCTTCCTCTTCCGCGGCCGTCAGCTTCTCCTCGACGAGGCGCCGGGCTGGGCCCTCCAGTTTCGAGAGGGAGTCCACCCACTTCGCGGACTCCCCAGCGCGCTTGGACAGGTCCTTCGGGAGCTGCGCGCGCTCGGCGCGCAGGGCTTTGTGCTTCTCCTCCAGCCGTGCCGTGAGGCGGGCGTGTACCTGCGCCGCAAAGCCCTTACCTACCGAGACTTCCCGCAGCCGAGCGACGACGAAGTCCTCCAAGGCGGCTGCCGGAATGGGAGAGGCCCGGCACCCCTCCTTCCCCCTTTTGTCCCGGGTGACGCAGCGGTAGTAGCGGTACTCGCGCGTGCCCTTACGCGTTGAGCCGGGCGTCATCGCCTCGCCGCACAGGCCACACCGCAAGAGTCCCCGCAGCACGTAGTCGGGGTTGCGCCCGTGGTACTGGAGGCCGGGGCCTCGGCCCTGCAGCATGTCCTGCACCTGACGGTAGGTGCTCCTGTCCACAATGGCCGGGTGCTCGCCTGGGTGCGTCTCGTCCCCGTAGGGAACGAAGCCCGCGTACAGGGGGCTCCTCAAGAGGCGCAGCACATCCTGTGTCGTCCACTTCCGTGCCGCGCGCGTAGTACCGCTCTGGGCCTCGTACCGCTTCGTCCTACGCCCCGTCTCGTTGAGGAGGCGCGCCACCGCCGAGGCCTGCTGGTGCTGGAGGTACAGCTCGAATGCCTCCCGTACCACCACCGCCTCGTACTCATTCACCACGAGGCGCTTGTCCTTCACCTCGTAGCCCAGCGGTGCGCGCCCTCCCGTCCACTTCCCCTTGCGCCTCGCGGCGGCCACCTTGTCCCGCGTCCGCTCGGAGATCATCTCGCGCTCGAACTCGGCGAAGCTCATCAGCATGTTCAACGTCAGCCGGCCCATCGCGTCCGCCGTGCTGAAGTTCTGCGTCACCGAGACGAAGGACGCGCCCGCCGCGTTGAAGCGCTCCATGACTTTCGCGAAGTCGAGGAGGCTGCGGGAGAGGCGGTCCACCTTGTACACCACCACCACGTCCACCCGGCCCGCATCCACGTCCTGCAGCAGCCGCTGGAAGGCAGGCCGCTCCATGTTGGCGCCGGTGAAGCCGCCGTCGTCGTAGCTCTCATCCACCAACACCCAGCCGGGCTGGCGCTGCACGTAGGAGACACAGGACTCGCGCTGGGCGTCCAGCGAGTTAAATTCCATCTCCAGGCCCGCCGCCGTGGACTTGCGCGTGTAGACGGCGCAGCGCTTCGCGTCCGAGGGCAGCGACTTGCTCTTCCTCATGGTCCCTCCGCCCCCTCTGTCGTCGGCGGCGGCACCGATTCGACGCTCGAAGACTGCTTCGGCCCGGAGAGCTGCTCCGCGACGGCCACCAGCCGCTCCAGGTTGTTGTTGAGGCGCGTCAGCTCGCGGACGAGCTGCGGCATCGTCCCCTCGTAAAAGCGCTGTCCCATGTGCGTCTGGAAGAAGGCGGGGCCGCTCATGGCGTCACCTCCTTCGAGCCGCCGGCCTTGAGTCCGAAGAAGGAGAAGCCGTTCCAGGCCGTGCCCGTAATCAGCTTCGCCACGCTGGAAAGGCTGCGGTGAAGCTGGCCTTCGTATTCAATTCCGCCCTCGCGCACCGTCACCCGGTGCTGCGTGCCCTTGAAGACACGCGTCAGCACCGTGCCCGGCGGCGGTAGGCGCGCGTCGCGCCCATCCACAGCGGCTGCGCGCCCGTCCGCAGCGGCTGGAGGAGGCGAAGCGGTGGGCTTCGTCTCCTCCACCTGCCGCATCCTCCAGCGCTCGGGCAGCTTGTCGCCCAACTCCGAGATGCGTGCGACGGCGCGCGCGGAGAGGCCCCCTTCGGCCAGCTCCTGAATCCGGAAGGCCAGGCGCTTCTTCAGGTAGTCCCGGTTGCGGCTGCGCGTGGGCTCGCCGTACACCTCCAGGTACTTCTCCGCCAACTCCGGCACCGACATGCTGGCCAGCGCGGCCAGTTGCTGTGGCACGTCCGCCAGCTCCTTGCGCGCGGCCTGCGCAATCCCCTTCTTCGCCATGGTGGTGTCTCCTTCGTCCGGGGCAGCACGCCCTCGGGCGAAAGCCATGGACGCTCTGTCCCCAAAAGAAGACAAGTCGAGAGTCCGCGGCTCAGCCATGCGCGCCCTCCTCCGCCCCCCATGCAGGCGGCTGTCGTTGCGGCTGTGCCCGCCGACGCAACCACAACTCCCAGAGGGCATCGGCGAGGACCTCCACCGCGGCCTCGTAGCGTCGGAGCTGGTGGTGAGGCACATCAGTCGCATCTGCTGGAGGCCCGGGCTTCCCATCCACCCCCGTCACGAAGCCACCTCCTCGGCACTGCCTTCATCATGGCCACGCCAACGCCACCCACGGCTTGCGTCTTCAGCATGCGGGAAGTCCTCCGCGGAGATGAAGGGGGCCTTTGAGACATCAATCACGAGGGCGCACCGGCGCAGGGCCTTGCCGGCAAAGCAGACGCGCTCACTGGGCGAGAGGACATACTCTCCGGCGCGGTGGTTCTCGTGAATGAGGCGTCGGAGTGCCTTCGTGTCAACCAATTCCCCTCGATAGTCGATGCGCTTGCAGTGCGCGCGGTAGGCGTCGTAGGCGGATTCCAGGTGGAGGCACAGGCGCCCCTCGTCGAAGGCATAGTGGACGCGGTGCTTCAATTCGCCCTGGATTGCCATGACACCCAGCATTTGGATGAAGGCATCCAGGGCATTGCGGACGCCCGTCTCTTCCTCGAGGACGTCCTTCAGCACCGCGTCCACAGCCTCGCGGGCCCCCAAGTCCTCGGGCAACGCATAGCCGCACTCCTTGGCGAACTCCTCGAAGAGGTGGATGCCCAACAGCATGGCCGTCACGTTGTCCGCTACACGCGGAGGCGCGTCCCTCTTCTCAAGGAGGACTTCCGCCACGGCACGGACGACGCGGTAGTCCGCCTCGAAGTCCCGCCCCAGGCAGAATTGAATGTAGCGAGGGGCGAAAAGGGCGAGGTTGACGGACGTCAGCTTACGAAAGGCCGCCCGGCAGTCGCGGCGCTGCACCGTCGCCTTCTCCGGGTTGACGGGCAGGAGGCGCTCCACGAGGGCCGCCTCCGTGGGACGCGTCTCTCCGCAAATACACAGCGGCGCCTGCAGCCGGTAGCTCACCACCGACAAGTCCGGGCGCCCCCGCTCCTCCGTCTCTCCTCGGTAGAGGCGCCGCATGTAGCGGTGCACCAGGTGGAGACGGGGCAGCGGCATGTCACCGGGCTTGTACTCGTCCACCACCACCGGCACCGAGCGCGTGGCGGACAGCAACTTCACCAGGGCGAACTCCGTCTCCGTCACGCTGAAGGCATCCGAGGAAGGCACGCCGAAGAGGGGCCAGAAGACTTCGGTGCACGTGCTCGACTTGCCACTGCCTTGCGTCCCATAAGGGAAGAGAAGCGGGAAGGAACCCACCTTCTCCATGAAGCGTGGCTTCATTGGCGTAGCGAAGAACCACCCCAGAATGGGCAGCACCACCTGGGGCGTATTGATTTTGAGCAGGTACTCGAAAACCGTGCTCGCCACGTCATGGAAGGCGTCGTCGTCCGCGGCCTCGTAGCGGATGCGCGATTCGAGCGTCGTCCCATTCGGCAAGTACGCCACGGGGGAGGCCGCGAGGAAGCCCTCCTTCCCGATGGTGCACCCGGGCGCCACCCATACGTGGTGCTCTCCTCGCTTGAAGTCGCCCAGCGTGGTGGTGCCCGGCAGCCTCGGCACCGCTCGCCGCGCCACCGCGCGCAGCAGGCCCTGCACGTTGTTGTCGCTGCCCGTCCACTGCGTATGGACGGAGGGCAGGTGGTGCAGCAGCTCCTTGCGCGAGTTGAAGGCCCGCCGCGGCAGCCGCGCTCCTTCCACCTCGGCTCCCTTGTCCGTGCGGACATCCCCGAGGAAAACCTCCCCCTCCTCGGTTTCCACGAGGGCCGTCGGTGTGAAGGTGAAGGAGGAAATGGCCTTCGCCTCCCCCCGCTGCGTCACCGTGTAGTAGCAGTACGCGTCCTCGTACACCTCGCCGTCGATGGTGTCGTCACCGCTGCTGCTCTTCCCTCCTCCCTTGGTGTCCGCGCCCTCTCCTGCGGCCTGAGTGCGCACGGCGCGGGCCATGGTCAGCCGGAGCTTCTGGGCGGTCAGGCCGGTGCGAACCTCCAGCAGGCCCAGGTACTTCTCCTGCGCGGACGGTGGCCGGTGGGCGATGGCCTCCAGGATGGGTTTGAGGCGGTACTCCACGTCCTGGGCCGGCACCGTGGCCAGGCGCTCCACAGCCGCCTCGATGTCGAAGACGACGTCGTACAGCTCGCAGCGCACGTCCGGCTCGCGGTTGACACGGCAGTAGCCCATGCCCTGGAGGGAGTGGCAGGGCGGCGCCACAGCGCCATCCTCGCGCGCGGTGGCCACCACCTTCTCGTAGGCCTTGCGGATGTAGCCGGCGCCGTCCCGGCCCTTCAGCTTCCCGAGGCCACGGCGGTCGTACTCGAGGACCAGCTCGGTGATTTCGTCGAGGCCCAGCCCCTTGTGCACGAAGAAGCGCACCATGTTGAAGATGGCGACGCTCCGGTCCTCCGCGCCCTCCTGCCACAGGCGCTGCACCGGGCTGCACATCTCCACCGGGTGCGCCCAGTCGTACTCCCCTGTCTCCGTCCGACGGGCCTTCGCCGCCCCCTGTAGGGCCGAGGCGGAGGGCGCCAGCGGCAGCGCCGCCTGGGCTGGATGCGCCTGGTTCGCCACCGGCGGCTGCACCGGCGGATTCAGCAGGCGGGCCTGAAGGCCTCCGTCCTCAACGCGCTCGAAGCCGGCCAGCGCCCGAGCTGCTCGGTGAGGGCGCTCCGCGGTCCCCGCACCCTTCCGGCTGACGGTGCCCACCACCTTGATGATGCGCGCCACGTCGTGGATGGAGTCCACGTGCACGCGCTCGGACTGGAAGCGAGCGCGCACCTCGGCCTCGAAGGCCTTCAGGCCCGCCTGCACACGCTCCTGAGCCTCGCCCGCCAGGGACTGCGGCGGCAGGGCGAACCACAGCTGCGCCCCGTTGCCGCTCATCATCAGCCGCGGGCGGACAAGCCCCTGCGCTTCGCACCAGGCCGCGGCGGCTTGCGCCACCTGGAGCGTCAGCGAGAGCTCGTCCTCGGTGCTGGCCGTGTCCTTGGGACGCACGGGGTCCAGGTCCACCACCGTGGCCGTCACGACCTCGATGTCCTTGCTCCCCGCCCCAGTCCGCAAGGGGCGCAGGACGTTGGGGGCGAGCTCCAGCAGGCGCCGAGGCCGCGGCTGAATGCCCACGTACACGTTGCCATCGGCATTGGCCGCCGCGCATGCCGCGACGAAGGCCTCCTCGTCGTCGAAGAAGCCCAGGCCGACGATGCCCCCGCCGCCTGGGCGGATGACGCGGACTTCGCTTACGCCGTGCTGTTCGTGCGCCAGCCACCGCCAGGTGGCGCGGATGGCGTCGGGGTTTGGAGTGGTGTCAGAAGGTGTCGTCATCGAAGGTGCTCACTCCCTGTGGTGGTTCAATGCACGTCGGCGTTGGCCGTCACTCCCAGCACCGTGGCGTACTGCTGGCGGCGCTCCGCATGGTGGCGCCGCAAGGGCGGCACCTTCCCGTCGACGAAGTCGATGAGGACGGCGCTCTTCTTCTCCGGGTGGGGACGCATGAGGCGTCCGAGACGCTGGACGGTGCGTCCACGCGCGCGGCCGGGGTACGCCAGGAAGACGCGAGAGAGGCGCGGCAAGTCGAGCCCCTCATCCGCCAAGCTGGTGGCCACCAGGACACGGACGCGCCCGGCGCGAGCCTGGTCCAGGAGTGCCTTGCGCACCTCGCGCGGCACTTCGCTCGTCAACGCCGCGGCCGACAAGCCCGTGGCCGATAGCCGCTGCGCCAGCTGCTCGCAGTGGTCCACCCGGCCCGTGAGGACGAGGCACAGGTGGCCTGCCCATGCTTCGCGGGCCACGGTGCCGAGGACGAGGTCATTGCGTGCCTTGTCCTCCACCAGCGCTTCCAGCATTGGCGCGTAGTCGGAGGCGCGGCAGTACGGGTAGTCGAAGGCCGTCTCCACGGCGCGTACCTCCGGCACCACCAGCACTCCGCGCGCGACGAGGTCCTCGTGCTTCACCACGGCCAGAGGCGCGCCCAGGTAGAAGCGCAGGAGAGGCGTCAGCCCGTCCTCCCGTTCGGGCGTGGCCGTCAGCCCCAGCCGGTAGCGCGCCGGGCAGCGGTCCACGATTCGATGGAAGGCGCTGGCGGCGATGTGGTGGGCCTCGTCGAGGACGAGCAGGCCGAAGCGGACAAGGAAGGCGTCGAGCTTCGCCTCGTCCCATCGAGAGAGGGACTGGACGACGGCGACGGTGACGGGCCGCACCTCCTCTTCCCCGGCGCCCACGAGGCCGGCCACCAAGCCCAGGCGCTCGCGGATGTGCTCTCGCCACTGCTCCGCCAAGTCCAAGGTGTGGACGAGGATGAGCGTCGGCGTGCGGAGCCGTGCGATGGCCCCCACGGCGAGGACGCTTTTGCCTGCGCCACAAGGGAGCACCGCGGTCCCCTGGGTGGCCTTCGCCAGCCGCTCCACGGCCGCGGCCTGGTAGTCGCGCAGCGGCACCTCTGGCAGCTTCGCCAGGCGCTTGGGCGGCAGCACCCGCGCGTCCTCGAAAGACAGCGTCAGGCCCGCCTCGTCCGCGGCCCGGCGCAACAGGTGAATGGCCCCGCGCGGCAGCACCAGCTCCCGCTCCTGCTGGCGGAAGAAGTACAGCGTCTGGGGCTCCGCCCCCGGGCGCTTGCGCAGCCGTACCAGCTTCAAATACGCGGGGTTGGGGAGGGAGAGCGCCTGGCAGAGGCCCTCCACCATCTTTGGCGGCACGTCGCCCGCCGCGAGCCGCAGCCCAGCGTCTACCCGCACGCGCAGCGTCCGCATGCCCGTGGCCGTGCCCGCGTTGCGCGCAGGCGCAGACGGCGCGGCCCCCACGCCGGAGTCCTGGGTACGAGAGACAACACGTCCCCCGTCCCCGCGCATTTCGGAGAAGTCTTCCACCATTCTTGTCGTCCTCAGAGAGGCGCGTCGGGGGCACGCAACGGGCCCCCTTCGCGCAGGGCTACGGCAACCAGCTTCAGCGGGGCACGCTCACGGCCCGAAGGGGTCCACGTCTGCGACACTCTCCGCGGAGTACTCGGCCACGAGTGAGTCGACGAAGGCGCGCGCCAGTTCTCCCTTCGACGCCGGGATGTCCCGGATGCGCTGCACGCCGAACTTCTGGAGGAACCTGTCTACCGCCTCGCGCGGCAGCGCCTTCAGCGCGGTGGCCATTGCCTGAGCGAGCTTGACGTCGACGGGTTCGCCCACCTTCGGACTGGAAGTGGCTGCGGGTGACGTGCCGCTCGCCGCCGCTGCCGCCTCGGCCGCATATAGCTTCGGCAAGTCATGCAGACGCAGCGCCTGGAAGTCCGTCACCTCCGCCGGGGACAACTGCTTCTCCGGCAGGAGGGAGTACGTCGTCTTGGGGTCCTTCGCCGCACCATGGCGTTTCACCTCGAAGGCCCACGTCTCCAAGCCGTACTTCGCCCGCACCTGGAGCAGGTTGGTGAAGAAGGTGGAGGCCTGCTCCATCACCTTCACCTCGCGCGTCCCGTAGACGGCGACGTTGAGAGCCACGCGCAACGAGGGCTTGTGCCCCTGGGCCTTCAGCTTCTCGTCGAAGGGGACGAACTTGTTGTCGAGGAAAACCACCTCGCGCGGGTGCGGCTCCCCAAGGAAGACGACGACGGCGATGTCCCCGTCGTTCGCCAACTTCAGCCAGGCGCCGCCCTGCTGCTCATGCTGCTTGGCCATCGCGGCCGTCTGCTCCCACATGTTGCTGGCCATGGTGCTTCACTCCTCCTTCTGGCGGTGCGTAGTGGGGGAGGGGCGCTCGCGCCGGTACACTGAGAACAGCTCGGTGCCGTCATCCGTGGAGCCCGCCGCCTCGATGTTGAAGTCCGCATCGGTGTCCACCACGTGCTGAATCTCCCAGCGGCGGAAGAGTCCCGGCAGGCGGATGTAGTCATGGGCCTGGGCCTCGTCGCACTCGCAGCAGAGGCACGCGCGGCGCTCCTCCGCTTTCGGCCCGGAGTCGCCCCGGCTCACCACCCGGAGGCGGTGTCCGTCAATGCGAGCGACGAAGCGCACGAATGTTTCATCGTGCTCGAAGTTGTTTCGCGCGGCTGTTTTCATCAATCCTTCCAGGCTGTAGGCAATACAGGGGCGTTGCTGTCCGCCGGGTGGACAGGGTGTCTCGAAGCAGGATTGGATTGGGGCGCGAGGCGGCCCCTCTACTCCTTCAAAGACAGGTGGCGCGAGCCGGGGACACGCGATTCGCGATTCCCGTCAGTCGTCCCCACCCGATGCCCTCTCGGCTGTTTCAGAATCCACAAACTCTAAAAAGCACCCCCACCCGCCGATTTGGGACAAGAAATCTTTTTCGGGGATTATTTTCTTCATTTTCCGCAGGCGCCCCAGGGCCCGCTGGACGCGCTTGCGCGCCGTTTCGGGCGACAGCCCGCGGCTCGATGCCACCTCGACAGAGTCCTCTTCGAGAAGAATGACGGACACCACCAGGTCGGTGTCCTCGCCCGTCAGCGGGAGGAGCCACGCACGCAGCTCCTCCACCTCGGCGTTGAAGGAGCGGGCTCGAGAGGCAGAGGGCGTGAGCCACGGAACCGAGAGCACCCCGCCGTCCGCGTCCACCAGTAGCCCGAGGCGCGCGCGGTGGCGTTGCTCCACCAGTTCCTTGTGCCAGGCCTTGAGAACGTCGCGCTCCGTCCCTCGCACGAGTGTTCCAGCCACGCGCTGGACGCCTGACACGTTGACGCGCGCCACGAGGCCCATGAAGGACGCGGCCACCGCGGACACAACCTCCGCAGGCGGGTGGCCTGTTCGCCGGAGACATCGGCGGTACACGCCGTCCAACCCCGGCCACAGGCCCAACCACAACAGGGCCACGAAGAAGCTGTCCGTCTTCCCCATTTGCACCAGTGTGACGAGGCCCGTGAGCAGCCCATCCTTGACGTGAGAGTCGCCTTCGCGCGCCGTGAGAAATGAAACAAGGGCCTCCGGCTCCTCGAAGTCGGAGAGCGCCTCCCAGTTGCGGCGCACCACGCGGTAGGCGCGCCGCGCCTCGGCCCCCTGGAGGGCCACGCCCAGCTCTCGACGGAGAGCACCCCATCTACTGTCAAGGACCGGGGCCATGGATCGCATGAGGGTCGGCCAAGCGGATCGCCCTGGTGAGCTGTCAGGGAGCGGCGATTCGAGTTCGCGGCGTTGACGCGGTCGGTTCGGCCAAGCGGATCCGCTACT
>NZ_RAWQ01000216.1:0-18198 GCF_003668965.1 Corallococcus sp. AB030 | reverse complement strand
CGTTGCCCCCGCCCGCCCCACGCCCGGAGGCCGCTCCTCCCGCGTCCGGCGGTGGATGCCCGCCGCACGACGACTTCGACGACCCCATCGCGTCCTGGTAGGGAACCAGGGCATGAGCGTGCCCCGCCCCAACCCCCTGCTGTCGGACCGCGACGTGGACTTCCAGCTCTACGAAGCGCTGGACACCACCGCCCTCTGCGCGCTGCCTGCCTTCCAGGAGCACTCGCGCGACACCTTCGCGCTCCTCCTGGACAGCACCCGCCGCTTCGCCCGTGAGGTGCTCGCCCCCACCTACCGGCCCATGGACGCCGCCCCGCCCGTCTTCGAACACGGCCGCGTGCGCGTCCATCCGGCCATGCGCTCGCTCTACGCCGGCATGGTCGACCTGGGCCTGCTCACCGCCACCCGCCCTCCCGACGTCGGCGGCCAGCAGCTCCCCCTCACCGTGCACGCCGTGGCCAGCGCCTACCTCATGGCCGCCAACCTGAGCGCCTATGGCTACCTGGGCCTCACGATTGGCGCCGCGCACCTGCTGGAAGTCTTCGGCACGCCCTTCCTGCGCGACACCTTCATGGCCCGGCTGTACCGGGGCGAGTGGACCGGCACCATGGCCCTCACCGAGCCCCAGGCCGGCAGCAGCCTCGCGGACGTGAAGACGCGCGCCACGCCCGCCCCGGACGGCTCCTACCGCCTCCAGGGCTCCAAAATCTTCATCAGCGGCGGCGACCAGGACTTCACCGACAACGTCGTGCACCTCACCCTCGCCCGCATCGAGGGCGCGGAGGGCGGCACGCGCGGCGTGTCCCTCTTCGCCGTGCCCGCGCGCAGGCCGGAAGGGGACACCTTCGCCCCCAACGACGTCCAGGTGGCCGGCGTCATCCACAAGATTGGCTGGCGCGGCCTGCCCAGCCTCGTCCTCAACTTCGGCGAAGCCAATGACTGTCACGGCTGGCTCGTGGGCCAGCCCGGACGCGGGCTCGCGTGCATGTTCCAGATGATGAACGAGGCGCGCATCATGGTGGGCCTCAACGGCGTGTCCACCGCCGCCGTCGCCTACCAGGAGTCGCTCGCCTACGCGAGAGAGCGCCCCCAGGGCCGCCCCGCCGGCATCCGCGACACCACGCGCGCCCAGTCCCCCATCATCGAACACGCGGACGTGCGGCGCATGCTGCTGCGCCAGAAGGCCATCGTGGAGGGCGGCCTCGCGCTCCTGCTCACCGCCTCCACGCAGGCGGACCTCGCCCACCACGCTCAGGACGAAGCCACGCGCAAGCGCGCGCAGCTGCTGCTGGACCTGCTCACGCCCATCGCCAAGACGTTCCCCGCGGAGAAGGGCTTCGAAGCCAACGCGCTCGCGCTCCAGATCCACGGCGGCTACGGCTACTCCAGCGAGTACCTGCCGGAAGCGTGGCTGCGCGACCAGAAGCTCAACAGCATCCACGAGGGCACCACCGGCATCCAGGGCCTGGACCTGCTCGGGCGCAAGGCAGTGGCGGAGGGCGGCGCCGCGCTCCAGGCGCTCGACGAGGAGGTGCGCGCCACCACCACCCGCGCCCGCGCCGCCGGAGTGGAGCCCGCGTGGAGCGACGCGCTGGAGGACGCGCTCCAGCAGGCCGCGGCCCTCACGCTGGAGCTGGGCGCGCGCGGCATGGCGGGGGAAGTGGACGTGATGCTCCGCCACAGCACGGACTTCCTGGAGCTCTTCAGCGTGGTGGCCGTGGCGTGGCGCTGGCTCGCGCAGGCCGCCGCCTCGAAGGAAGGCCTCTCCCGTGCGCCCACGTCGGAGGACACCGCCTTCTACGAGGGCAAGCTCGCCGCCGCGCAGTACTGGTTCGCGGTGGAGGTGCCGCGCGTGCCGCTGCTCGCCCACCTGTGCCGTACGGGCGAGGACTCCTACGCGCGCATGCGTCCGGACTGGTTCTGACATGTCCGTCTCCTTCCACCTGTGCCAGCCCGGCGCGGGCGCCTCGTGCGGCGCCTGCTGCGGCCTCTACAACTTCCGGGACCACTCGCGCGCGGCGCTGACCCGGCGGCTCACCACGCAGACGGAGCGGCTCTCCCGCACGCCCCACACGCCCGAGGCCTACGCCGAGGCCGCGCGCGAGCTCACCGCGAACCGGGACGCCCCCGCGCTCTTCCCCATCGTGCGGGTGTGTCCCCTGCTGGGCTTCCTGGACGCGGAGCACCAGCGCGTGGGCTGCCTGGGCCACCCGCTGGTGACGGGCGGCACGGACCTGCGCGACTGCGGCGTCTACCGCGCCACCGTCTGTGAGACGTTCACCTGTCCGTCCTTCGGCTGGCTCACCGACGCCCAGGCCCGACTGGTCCAGGCCGCGTGCGCGGACTGGTACCTCTACGGGCTGGTCATCACCGACGTGGAGTTCGTGCGCGGCTGCCTGAAGCTCCTCGAGTGGGAGCTGGGAGGCCCCGCGTCCCCGGACCTGATGCGCGAGCGTCCCGAATCGCTCGCCGCCGTGCGCCGCCTCTTCGCCCTCAAGGAGACGGCCCCCGGCCGCGACGGACAGGCCGCCGTGTTCGGCCGCTTCACCCACGACACGGAAGGCGAACCCGCCCCGCGTTCACTCGACTACGCGGCGCTGGGCACGCGCGCCGCCCCCGAGGACGACGTGGTGCTGTGCCTGGGCTACACGCCCTCGGATGTGACGGAGCTGCTCACCGCCAGGGCGCTGGTGCGCGAGCACGTGCACGCAGTGGCCGCCACGTTCCCCGCGTAGCCTTCGCCATCCAGAACCCAACACCCCGTCGCACGCCGGACGCTTGCAACGACAGGGGGTCGTCCGCAGGTTTGCCTGCGGGAGGGTTGGCGGATGGGTGGACGGTGGATGTGGTGGGGGATGGTGGGGCTGTGCTCGCTCGCTTCCGGCTGTCAGGAGCATGACACCGAGGACGCGGTGCCGGCGTCACCGACGACGATGCAGGCCCGCGACTCCGCGAGCGGCGGACTGATGGTGCCGGCCACGCCCGCGCTGGCGCGGAACACCGTGGACGGCGACCGCGTCCCCAGTGGCGACGCGCTGCCCACGGCGAACGCGCAGGTGCCTCCGGACACGGCGCCGCCACCCGGTGCCCGGCCGCTGCCAGGCCCCCGCGTCAACGAGCCCGCGCAAGGCGCCACGGCGCAGGCCCCGGCCCGTCAGAACGCCCAGGCCAACCCGAACGCCGCCCGGCCCCCGCAGGCCGCTCCGGCGAATCCGACCCCCCAGCAGGCGAACGCCCAGCAGCGGCCCCAGGCCAACCCGGACGGCACGCCCGCGACGCAGGCGCCCGCCGAGGGCCGCGTGATGATTGGCGCCCAGGCCGTGCAGGCCAACGACGACGAGTCCTGGTACGAGGGCGCGGCCAAGGCGGCGCAGGCGGCGGTGACGGACACCTCCGCCAACCGGCCGCTGGAGCAGGTCGTCATCGCGTCCAGCACCGTGAGCGGCCGAGTGACACGCGTGGGCAGGGACACCCTGCACGTGCGCGACGGCGAGGGCACCGTCTACGAGCTCCAGCTCGACCAGCGCAGCCGCGGCCTGCGCCAGGGCCAGCGCGTTCCCCTCAAGGAGCTTGAGGAGGGCACCCCGGTGCGCGCGCAGTTCGTCCTCATGGGCGGCCGCACCGTCGCGCGCGACGTGCAAGTGCGGCGCTAGCTCGCGTTTCTTCCGACGCCTGAAACGACGACACCCGGGAAGCCATGTGGGCTCCCCGGGTGCCTGTCTTCGTCCCGGACTCCCTTCACGCGAAGGGAGCCGGGATGGATGCGGATGCGACTACCAGATGGCCTTGAGCGTCACGCCCGAGTAGGCGCTGTAGCCACGGATCTTCACGTAGTACTTGCCCGCGGTCGTCTTGGTGATGCTGCACGACTCGTTGTTGCCGGACAGGTACGGACGGCAGTCGTACGAGGTGGTCGTCGGCGAGGAGCCGAACTTCACGTGCATGTCCGCGTCGCCCGTGCCGCCCGCGGTGGAGAAGGTGACCGTCTTGTTCGCCGGCACGTCCACGGTGATCCACTCGTTGGTGAACGAGCCGGAGGCGCCGGAGATGCCCGTCACCGGGACGTTGTTCTGCAGCACGTTGCCGCCACCACCGCCGGGGGCCGTGAAGCTGCCCTTCAGCGTCACGTTCGCGTACGTGGAGTAGGCGTTCAGCATCACGTAGTACGTGCCCGCCTGGATGTTGGTGATGGTGCACGTCTCCGCGTTGCCGCTGGCGTACGGACGGCAGTCGTAGGTCGAGGCGTCCGGCACCGCGCCGAACTTCACGTACAGGTCCACGTCACCCGTGCCACCCGTGGTGGTGAACGTCAGGGCCGTGGCGCCCGCCGGAACGACCAGCGAGTAGTACTTGGAGTTGCCCGAGCTGTCGCCCAGGCCCGTCACCGCCGTGCCGTTGGTCAGCGGGATGGAGGTCGGGGGCGTCACAGTGCCACCCACGCCCACCGCTTCCCAGGCGGCCTTCACCGCGTCCTGCGTGGCCTGGTCGTAGCCCAGGTCCGAGGCGGCCTGGATGGTCCACGTCTTCGCCTGCGCGAACGTGGTGCCCGCCGTGTAGATGTCGGTGTTGGCCTTGTACCAGATGCGAGCGGCCTTCTCGACGCCGATGGCCGGCACGTTGATGGTGCTGCGACCGCGCGGGTGCACGCCGCCCTTGGAGAGCAGCGCGAACGCCAGGTTCGGCACGCCGGAGCTGTAGTGCACGTCCGTGCCGGACGTCACGTTGGCCGCCCAGTCCTTGGACGCGCCGTCCTTCGCCGGGTCGTCCATGTAGCGCAGGGCGTCGTTCGGCGTGCCCGGCGTCCACACGTCCTCGCCCACCATCCAGATGTCCGCCGCGGTGCTCCAGCCGTTGACGCGGCTCTCGCAGACGGCGCCGAAGGTGTCGGACATCGCCTCGTTCAGACCGCCGGACTGACCGGAGTACGTGAGGTTGGACTCGTACTCCGTCACGGCGTGGGTCAGCTCGTGGACGGTGACGTCCGCGTCCTTGCCCAGCTCGATGGAGTTCACGCCGTCGCCGTCGCCGTACACCATCTGGGTGCCGTCCCAGTAGGCGTTCACGTAGTTGCGGCTGTAGTGCACCGTGCTGATGAGCGCCGTGCCCGCGTTGTTCAGCGAGTCGCGGTTGAAGAGCACCTTGTAGCAGTCGTAGGTGTAGCCCAGCATGTCGTAGTTCATGTCGACATGCGAGTCACCGATGGCCGCCTGGCCCTCGCTGCGCTTGAGCGTGCCCGGGGTGCTGGTGCCGTTGTTCGCGCTGTACACCTTGCGGTTGAGCGCGGTGTGGATCTCCGGCGCGCGCAGCACGATGGAGCCGTCCTGGGCGCTCACGTACACGCGGTCGCGCAGGGGCATCAGGTCGTTCTCGCCCGTGACCTTCACCTCATACGCCAGGCGCAGCGCGCCTTCCTCGGTGCGCACGTACACCAGGCGGGGAGCACCCTGGACCTCCAGGCCCGTGCCCACCGTGGAGCTCAGCGCCGCATCCCGCGCGGACGCGGCCGCGATGCGCGGCAGCGCGGACACGTTCAGGCCGTCGCGCGCGGAGCCGTTGGCGCGGAACACCGTGCCGTCCGGACGCACGTGCACCACCAGCTCACCGCCGACCACTTCCAGGCCGTTCTTCGTCTGCGTGAAGCGCAGGTGCTGGTTGCCCTGCTCGTCGGTGTTCGACTTGCGCAGCACCATGTCGTCCGCGTTCAGCCGGAACGCCGGGGCCACGCCCGCGACCGCCTGGCGGCTCGCGTCCAGCGTGTTCAGCGTCCGCTCCACCCGGCCCAGCTCGCCCCGGATGCTGTCGGGGATGCCGTCCGCGTGCACGCCCAGCACCTGGGCACCACCGAGCGCGTTCAGCGTGCTCTGGATGTCCTCGCCCGACTTCTCCTGCTCAGGCGCCTGCGTCTCCTCTCCCGAGGAACCCTGCGTACCGCACGCCGTCAGAGCCACGCCCAACCAGGCCGCGCCAATCGTCTTCAACAGTCGATGAGCCAACGCGATACCTCCATGAAGAAACAGCGGGATGATACGTGACACACTTGAAATCATCAGAGCAACTACTTTTTGGCAAAAGTACGTTTAGCCACTTTTACCCGCCCTGCTGAGCAAACCTAGAGAACCTGAATTGCCGTTCTGGAAAATTTCAACAGCTTTGCAGCTCTTCACCGGCTCTCCTGAGAGAACGGACCTGCCCCCAGGATGTCTCAAAAAATGTTTCATGAGACGGGCGGAAGGATGCATCAGGGGGCTGACATGACGCGGAACGCCGGGCGCCGGTGGACGGAAGGGCTGTGCGTGGGGGTGCTGCTGGCGCTCACGGCCTGCGCGTCGCGGGCGCCGGTGGTGACGCAGGTGCCCGCGCCGCCCACGTTGTCGGTGGCGCAGGTGGCGCGGCTCCTGCCCGCGAAGGTGAAGGGGGTGGAGCGCGAGGGCTGGGCAGGTGACGTGCTGGCGGCCCTGGACGCGGAGGCGATTCCCGCCGCGGCGCCGGAGGTGTGTCAGGTGCTGGCCATCATCGAACAGGAGTCCGGCTTCCAGGCGGACCCCGCGGTGCCGGGGCTGCCCAGGATGGTGCGTCAGAAGCTGGACGGCACGGCGGGACGGCTGGGTCCCGTGGGACGCAGGCTGCTGGCGGACGTCCTCGCGGCGAAGCCGAAGGGGGCGAAGCGCACCTTCGGGGCACGGCTGGACACCCTGCGCACGGAGCGGGACCTGGACCGGCTCTTCCGGGACATGCTGGCGTACTACGAAGCGGAGTACCCGGCGGCGTACGCGGCCGCGGACCTGGCCAGCTCGCTGTTCGGCCCGTCCTCGTTCGCGGGGCAGAACCCCGTCACCACCGCGGGCTCCATGCAGGTCAGCGTGCGCTACGCGGTGGCGAAGGCGGGCCCGGACGCGGATCCGGTGGCGGTGCGCGAGTCGCTCTACACGCGCGCGGGCGGCGTGCGCTACGGAACCTCCCGGCTGCTGGGCTTCGAGGCCGCGTACGACGCACCGCTCTACCGCTTCGCGGACTTCAACAGCGGCGTCTACAGCTCGCGCAACGCGGCGCTACAGGCCCAGGTCAGCCGGCTCACCGGCGTCGCCCTGGCGACCGACGGCGACCTCCAGCTGTACGACAAGGAGGGTGAGCCGCGCGGCGAGGACAGCCAGAGCCTCAAGGCGCTGCTCCTCTTCCGTCAGCGCTACGCGCCGGACCTGAGCGAGCGCCGGGTGCGCCGGGACGTGGAGGAGGAGAAGACGGCGGACTTCGAGAAGACGGACACGTACCTGGCGGTGAAGCGCGTGTACGCGAACCGGACGGGACAGGCGCCCGCCTACGCCCAGCTGCCCCAGGTGACGCTCAAGAGCGTGAAGCTGAGCGGGGAGCGCTCCACCGCGTGGTTCGCGAAGTCGGTGGACGCCCGCTACCAGCAGTGCATGGCCCGCCACCGCCAGCCTGCGCGGTAGCGGGCCGCCACGTCGGGACTACGGAGTGGTGAAGACGGCGCTGAACGTGTCCGCGGTGATGATGGGCAGCAGCTCCCCGGTGACGTACGGCGCGCGCGAGGGCTCGTAGTTCGGCGAACCCTCCGCCATCACGCGCACGTAGTAGGTCGACCCGGGCAGCAGCAGACCCGGCGGCAGGCGGACCTGCGTCCGGTCACCGGGCACGTAGAAGCGCACCGTCGGGTTGGCGGCGAAGGTGTCGATCAGCTGGATGACGGACACGGTGTAGTTCCGGGGCGTGCCCATGACGGGGGCTCGCCAGTCGATGACCGGCTGGTTGGAGCCCACGACGCGCGACACGTAGGCATCCACGCCGTCGATGCGCAGCTCCCGCGGCGGTGAGACGGACGGCTGGATGGGACCCGCGATGAGGTGGTCCAGCCGGTCGGTGACGTAGATGCTGCCGCTGGGGTAGTGGGTCCGGCCCCCCACGACGACGGGCGTCGCGGACCGGAACGAATAGCCGACGGAGCCCACCACGCCCCAGTTGGACGGATAGGGATTGCCGTAGGCGAGCCGGCTCGCGATGACGCCATTCTCACCGCGTGGCAGCCACATGTTGAAGAGTTCTCCCTGGTAGCCCACCCAGCCGTGCTGGTAGCCGAACGGCGCGGGCACCAGCGCCATGGAGGGATAGCTGAGCGTGCCGCTGGGGTTCGCGTCCGAGCGCCAACGGGTGAACTCGTTCAGGCGCCATTCCAGGGAGAAGGGCGTCTGCCTCACGGGCGCCAACGTGGCCTCGAGCGGCAGCGAAGTGGTGCCGTCCGGGGTGAACGAGAACGACGGCAGGTGCGCGCTGCTCACCACGGACTGGTACGCCAGGGTCCCGCCGCTCGGCAGCGTGCCGGCATGCACGGAGTTGAGCTGGTTCACGTAGAGGCGGTCGCCCTTCGACGCATCCAGGACGGGCGCTCCGTAGCCGGTGCTGAAGTACGCGTAGGCGTACGGGTCGACGATGGACGTGTCACCGGCCTGGGTCCACAGGGACGACGTGCTGTAGAGGTCCACGTCCGCGCTGATGAGCTGCACGGAGCTGCCCGGCTCGGAGATGGACGTGTAGTCCTGCCACGGATCCAGGTTGAAGAGCTCCGCCGACATGGGGGACTCGGTGACGGGCACGTAGACGGCGTCCGGCCGGCCAATGCGGTTGACGCCCAGGTCGAAGCGGCGCTCGCGCGTCAGGAAGTAGTGCCGGCTCGAGCGCAGGAAGTACTCACCGTCCGGAACGTTGTCGAAGCGCATGCCCCCCGCCACCGGCGTGCCGGTGTACCGGTCGAAGTCGACGCCGTTGGGGACCAGGATTTCCAGGTCGCGGCCGGCCAGGTTCTGGGGAACCACCGCCACCCCGGCGCTGGAGTGGAAGCGCGTGTCCGCAGTCACCAGCACGGACGTGCCCGCGTCCACCGGCCCCGTGCCCGCGTCGGGCTCACCACAGCCCGGCAGCATGTCCTCGTTGGCGATGACCGCGGTCCCCTCGCGGGGGTCCAGCGCGATTTCGGGAGGGTTCACCTCCTCGGAGGAAGGCGCGGCTTCCCCGCAGCCCAGCCAGGCCGCGCAGGTGGGGACGAGCAACAAAGACAGACGTCGCAAGGGCATGGATGCCCCTTCGCGACAAGAATTTGGCAGTGTTTGTCCGGTCCCGGCCCCGACCAGACACTGCCACCTATACGCGAAGGGTCTGACTTCCTGGATATTTAATTTTTGATGGGTAATTCCGGTGGGCGCGCTTCAAGGCTTGCGCCCACCTCCATCTGACATTTATCGGCCCGGAGCCGTCGGCGGGGCGAAGCGCTTGTCGGAGATCTTCATCTCCGTGACGGGACCGTACTTGCGGGCCACGTCGCGCAGGGCCTCCGCCTTGCCAATGAGGACGAACGTCAGGTCCTCCTGGGCGGGCAGGACGCGCTGGAGCACGGTGTGCACGCTGCCGCGGGTGGCCGAGGACACGGCGTCCGCGAACCCGTTCACGTCCTGTGCGTCCAGTCCGTAGAACGCCAGCTCCGACAGCTTCATGGCCAGCTGCTCCCCGGTCTCCAGCGTCGGCGGGAACTGCCCCAGGACATAGGCCTTGGCGGAGGCGAGCATGGCGTCATCCATGCCGTCCTGGCGGTAGCGCGCGAGCACGTCCAGCGCCAGGTCGATGGCACGGCCCGTGGTGGCCGTCTGGGTATAGGACGTCAGGACGACGGTGCCGGGCTGGAGGGCCGGGGCCAGCGCGGAGCGTGCACCATAGGTGAGGCCGGTCTTCACGCGCAGCTCGGTGTTGAGCAGCGAGGTGAAGCGGCCGCCCAGCACGGTGTTGCCCAGCTCCGCCACGACGCGGTCCGGGTCGGTGCGGCGGATGCCGGTGTTGCCGATGGCGAAGTAGGTCTGGGTGGCGTCGGGCTTGTCCACCAGCAGCACGTGGCGGCCCTTCGTGGGCGCGGTGGCGGGCACGGCGGCGAGCGACTGTGCCGCCGGGGCCCATCCGCCCAGCGCGGCCTCCAGCTTCGCGGCCAGCTGCTTCGCGTCGAAGTCGCCCACGACGGAGAGGATGAGCCGGTCCCCGCCCAGGTTCGCCTTCGCCCAGCCGAGCACGTCGCTCCGGCTGATGCCCGGCAGCGACGCCTCACTGCCCACCGCGGATCCGCCGTACGGGTGCGAGGGGAAGTGGAAGGCGTTGAAGTACACGCCAATGAGCATGCGCGGGTCGCCGTCCTTGGCGGAGGCGATCTCCGACACGCGCAGCGCGCGGGCCTTCTCCAGCTCCTGCGCGTCGAAGCGAGGGCGCACGAGCATGTCCGACAGCAGCTCCACCATCAGCGCGGTGTCGCGGGACTGGAAGCTGCCGTTGAGGACGAGCGCCTCGCGTGCGGGCACGACGTCCAGCTCGCCGCCCACGCCGTCCACGGCGTCGGCGAACTGCTGGGCGTTGCGAGAGCCCGCGCCCTTCTGGAGCAGCTCGGCGGTGAGCGCGGCCAGGCCTTCCTTGCCGGCGGGGTCGGTGACAGCGCCGCCCTTGAGCCATGCGCTGAAGGACACCAGTGGCAGCTCGTGCTTCTCCACGAGGAGCAGCCGCACGCCGTTCTTCAGCGTGACGGAGGTCGTCTCCGGCAGCGTCACGCCCTTCGTGGACAGCGGGACCGCGGGCGCGGGCGTGGCCGGTGCCGGGGCTTCCGGCGGCGTGGGCGCGGAGGAGGGAGCGGGCGTCGGCGCGGTCGCGCACGCGGAGGTGAACAGCAGCGCGGCGAGGGTGGAGCGCATCATGTGGGGACCCGAGAAACGAAGGCGGAAGGAAGCACTCATCGCGCGGACTCCTTGCTGGCCGGGGCAGCGGGAGCCGTGGTGGGGACGAGCCAGCCCACGGTGCGGTGGTCGGGGTTGAAGATGCGGGCGGCCAGCGCCTTCACGCCGTCGCGGGTGACCTGCTCGTAGCGCGAGGGCGCATCGAACAGGGCCTTCCAGTCTCCCCGGAAGGTGGCGGCGTTCCCCAGCTCGCGGGAGCGGCCGCTGTTGGTCTCCAGCTTGCGCCAGAAGGTGGCCAGGGCCACGTTGCGCGCCTTGCGCAGCTCCGCGTCGGTGACACCGTCCTTCACCACGCGAGCCAGCTCCGCGGTGAGCAGCGCCTCCGTCTTCGCCAGGTCACCGCCCGGCGTCAGGTCCACGGAGAACCAGACGAGCGACGGGTCGAATCCCCCGGCCGTGGAGCTCCGGACGCGGATGGCCACGCGCGCCTCGTCCACCAGCTTGCGGTGCAGGCGCGACGAGTCCCCGTGCGAGAGGATGAGGCCCAAGAGCTCCAGCGTCTCCATGTCCGGGTCGTTGGCGGCGAGGCCGTGGTAGGCGACCTGGAGCAGCGGGGACTGCGCCAGCTTCTTCACGACGATGCGCCGCTCGCCCTGCTGTTCGGGTTCCTTGGTGCGCACGGGCTCTGGCGCGGGCTGCGAGGGGATGGTGCCCAGCGTGGCCTCCACCTGCTCGAAGACGCGGGCCGGATCCAGGTCGCCCGCGAGGACGAGCGTGGCGTTGTTGGGGGCGTAGTACGTCTTGAAGTACTGCTGGAGGTCCTCCATGCGCCAGGACTCGATGTCCGACGGCCAGCCGATGACGGGAATCTGGTACGGGTGCGCGACGAAGGCGGTGGCCTGCAGCTGCTCCTGGAGCGCGCCGTTGTTGTCATTGTCCACGCCCGAGCGGCGCTCGGAGTAGACGACGCCGCGCTCGGACTCGATGACCTTGGGGTCGAAGGAGAGCGACTGGAGCCGGTCCTGTTCCAGGTCCAGGATGAGGGGCAGCGCGGAGGCCGGGAACCAGTCCAGGTAGACGGTGACGTCCTCGGAGGTAAAGGCGTTGTTGGAGCCGCCGTTGGCCTCCATGACGCGGTCGAACTCACCAGGGCCGTACTTCTTCGCGCCGTTGAACATCATGTGCTCGAAGAAGTGGGACAGGCCGGTGATGCCGGGGCGCTCGTTGCGGCTGCCCACGCGGAACCAGTTGGCGAGCGCCACGTTGGGGATGTCGTGGTCCGGCCAGACGATGACGGTGAGCCCGTTCTTCAGCGTGCGGGCCTGGATGTCCGAGCCCAGCTTCGCGACGGGGGTGGAGGCGGCTGCGGGCTTCGCGGACGACTCGGAGGCGGCCTGGGCCCCGGCCTGGGGCGCACCCAGGAGGGCCAGACAGGCGAACCACGACAACGGTGGACGGAACATCCTTGCTCCTGGGGAGGGACCACGGCGGCGCCCGGGAACGGGCGGCCACGCACCCTATTCCAGAAACGCCGCGTGGGTGCGCGGCTCCGGCTCAATCCTCGGGGGTCCCCGCGCCGAAGCGCAGCAGCCCCAGGAGCTGCGTGGGGGACAGCGCGGCCGCGCCGTCCGCCTCGGACAGGAGGCTGTCCGCCAGCTCCCGCTTCTCCGCATGGAGGGCGAGGATGGCCTCCTCGATGGTGCCTTCGGAGACGAACCGCGACACGGTGACGGGACGCGTCTGCCCGATGCGGTGGGCCCGGTCGGAGGCCTGGTCCTCCACCGCGGGGTTCCACCACGGATCCAGATGGAGCACGTGGTCCGCGCCGGTGAGGTTGAGGCCGGTGCCGCCCGCCTTGAGCGAGATGAGGAAGAGCGCCCCCTCCCCTCGCTGGAAGGCCTCCACGCGGGACTGCCGCTCCGCCGCGGGCGTCCGCCCATCCAGGTACTGGAACACGATGCCTCGCGCCGCCAGCGCGTCGCGCACCAGGGCCAGGTGGCGCACGAACTGGCTGAAGACGAGCGCGCGACCTCCCTCCGCCATCAACTCCTCCACCCGCTCCAGCACGCGCTCCAGCTTGGAGGAGGACAGCCCCGTGTCCGGATCCACCAGGCGGGGATGACAGGCGGCCAATCGCAGTCGGGTGAGCGCGGCCAGCATCTCGAAGCGCTGGTCTCCGCCAGGAGTTTCCTCGCCCAGCCGGGCCAGGGCCGCGAGCCGCACGTCGTCGTACACGCGCCGCTCGGCGTCCGACAGCGTGACGGGCACCACCGTGTCCACGCGCGGAGGCAGCTCGCGCGCCACGTTTGCCTTGGTGCGGCGCAGGAGGAAGGGGCGCACCAGCCGGGCCAGGGACGCGCGCGCATCCGCGCTCCGGTCCCGCTCAATGGGGACGGCGAAGCGCGAGTGGAAGGCCTCGCGCCCGCCCAACAGGCCGGGGAACAGCAGGTGGTAGAGGCTCCACAGCTCGGACAGGCGGTTCTCCACCGGCGTGCCGGTGAGGGCCACGCGGGCCTCGGCCTTCACGCCGCGCAGCGCGCGGGCCCGGGCCGTGTCCGGGTTCTTCACCGCCTGCGCTTCGTCCACCACCAGCGTGGCGAACGTCACGTCCGAAAGCTTCGCGGCGTCCCTCGCCAGCAGGCCGTAGCTGATGATCAGCACGTCCCGGGGCCCCAGCCGGGCCGGCAGGGCGTCCCGGTCCGCGTCCTGCCAGACGTGCACGCGCAGCGACGGCGCGAAGCGGGCGGCCTCGCGCACCCAGTTGCCGCGCAGGGACGTGGGCGCCACCACCAGCGCGGGGCCGGCCGCCGCGCGAAACAGCAGCAGGGCCAGCGCCTGGACCGTCTTGCCCAGGCCCATGTCGTCCGCGAGGCACGCGCCCGCGCCCCACGAGGCCAGCCGCGCGAGCCACACGAAGCCCTCGCGCTGGTAGTCGCGCAGCTCCGCCTTCAGGCTCCGGGGCACGCGCACCGCGCGCGCGTGGGCATCACGGATGCGCTTCGCCAGTTGGAGCCAGTCCGGGGGCGCCTGGACGCTCGCGCCCGCCTTCTTCAGCGTGTCCAGCGCGGGCGCCGCCGCGGCGCTCACCTCCAGTCCCTTGCGCCCCGGGTGCGCCACGTCCGCGAGCGGGGTCAGCTGCTCGCGCAGCGCCTCCGTCAGGCGCATCCAGCGCCCCTTCCCCAGCGGGACGTAGCGCTGGCGGCGGCGCACGGCCTCCAGCAGGACCGCCAGCTCCACGCGCGCTCCCTCCAGTTCCACGCCGCCCTTCGCGCCGAACCAGTCGTGCTCCCGCAGGATCTGGACCCGCACGTTCGAGGTCTCCGGGCGCGTCACGGTCCAGGGCTGCTCCGCCCACTCCACGCGCAGCTCCGGACCCGCGAGCGGCTCCAGCGCCTCCAGCAACTGGAGCGCGTCCTCGGCGGTGTCGCGCGTGAAGTGATACATGCCGGCCGGCAATGACAGACGTGAGAGGAGCGCGTCCGCCTCCTTCCGCTCCGCGTCCAGGTCGCGCCGGACCATGACGCGCTCCTTGTCCCGCTGGCCGCGGACCACGGGAGCGCCCTCGCCCACGGGCTGGGGAGGCGCCTCCGGCAGGGGCCTCACGAGGAGCGAGACCTCCAGCGCGGAGTCCTCCACCGCGCGCAGCCGCGCCAGCAGGCCCGGGCTGGCCTCCACGGGGCGGGGCTCCAGGGCCGGCGGCAGCGCCACCGGGAAGGCCGCCTCCAGCGTGGAGAGGTGCTCCAGGAACGCGCCGCGCTGCCCCTCGGAGACGTAGGTGCCGTGGCGCGCCAGGGATTCGAGCAGGGCCCTTGCGTCGGGGGGCACGGTCACCAGGGTGACCCCCGGCGCGGCGGGCTCGACGAGCAGCCACGGCTGGGAGGTCAGCGGCCCCTCGGGAGGCGGCGTCAGGGCCTCCGCGGTCACGGGGCGCCCGTCCACCGCGGGCCGCAGGCGCAGGGCCTGTCCATCCTGCTCCAGGGCGAAGCCCAGCGACGCCTCCCGCACCCGCGCCGGGGCGTCCGCGCCGCCGGCGATCCGGAGCCGGGGGCTGCGCGCGAGCGACCGCAGCGCCTGGAGCAGCAGCGCGTACGGCGCGCCGCCCCCCATGTCGTCCATGGGCCCGTCGTATATCCCATACATCACCGAGTGCCGCTCCATCCGCTCCCCCGCTTCGAGGAGGGACCAGGCGCGGCGCTCATCCGGGTCATGGAGCGACGGGAGCAGCTTGCCGCGGTCGTACCCGGCGACGGCATGGCCCTGGGTCAGCCCACCCTTCTTCGAGGGGAAGTGCAGATAGGGCCGGAGCCGCCAGCCGCGCGAGAACTCCGGCTCCAGCCGGAAGGTGACGAAGCGCCCGTCCGCCGGGGCCTCTTCGCGAACCGTCCGCTCCAGGGCGGAGGCCGTCAGCGCGGACAGCAGCTCGCGCCCCGGCGCTTCGAGCAACAGCTCCGCCAGCCGCACGGCGAGTGAGGCCTGTTTCGGCTGCACCAGGAACGCCAGCGCCGCGTCGACGGCGGTCAGGGCATGGGCGCAGGTGGCCTCGGCGTCCCCGGGGCTGCACTGACAGGCCACGCCCGGGCGGCCCTCCATCAGGGCGCGAGGGTCGAGCCCGGCGAAGCCTTCGGCCTGGGCGCTCTCGGAGTGGTGAGTGGGGCGCCACACCGCGAGCTCCGGGTCCTTCACGAGCAGCCGCAAGGGGCGCTCCGCGAGGATGACCGTGGGAACCGGGGACAACGAGCGGGGCAGGGCCTGCTCGCGGATCCGCGCGCGGGCCCGCGTCAGCGCTTCCAGCAGCGGGGCGAGGCGGCCATCCGTGGGCGGCGGCAGGGGCTGCGCGGAGGCTTCATGGGCCAGCCCGCGCGACACGCGCCCTGCCTCGTCGCGGACCCACTGCCAGGCGGCCTCCGCGAGCATCTTCTGCTCCAGGGCCGTCGCGCGGCGGAGCTTCGAGCTGCCCTCCAGCGCGTCCACCACCGTGGCCTTGCGCAGCACGGGGAGGACGTGCCGCGTGGAGGGGGCGGACAGCAGGGGCGCCAGCACGGCCAGGGGCACGGCGCGGGCACGTCCGACCTGGTGCTCCACCAGCCACCGCTGGATGTCGACGGGCGTGGAGGGCCGCGCGGGGGCCTCCACGCGGCGCTCGGAAACAGACGGCTGGGACGGAGCAGCGCGCCGCACCTGGAGCCCGGAGGCCTGGAGCCACGCGAGCCCGACCGCGACCGCGTGCGCGCAGACCCCCTCGTCCCAGTACGCGGCGCATTCACACTCCAGCAGCAGCCCCCGGGAGTCGGGGTCCACGCAGAGGGCCGCGTCGAACATGCGCCCGGTGCCTTCCTCGGTGACGGTCCCCCGGACACACTCCTGGGAGGGCGGCCGCACGTCCACTGCCTCCTGAATGAGCCACCGCCGGGCCTGGGCGAACATCTCCCGGTCGGCCAGCTCCTGGAGATGTTTCCGGGTGATCCGTTGCCGGAGCGAAGAGGAGGACGAGGCTGGCGCTGAGGCGGAGCGGGAGGGCATCGAATGGAAAAACTACCCATGGGGTGGCCTTCCAACGAGCCTTTTCCTCAAGTCGTCACGCCGGAGCCCCCGCGAGTGGACACCCGGCGGCCCGGCGAGCGCTCCCAGCGGACGCTAGGCGCCCAGCACCTGCCGCAGCACGGCCTGGAAGTAGTTCGTGCTGCCGACGTGGCCCGCGTGCAGCTTGGCGGACTGGTGGAGTCGCTGGGCCACGGCCTCGAACTCCGCCTGGCTGACGTCGCGCAGGGACAGGTACAGGCGGGCGGCGGCGCGCAGGTAGGAGAAGAGGGCGTTCTTGTGGTGGCCGTCGGGCCGGCGCGCGAGGTGCCGGTAGAGCTGGGAGAACTCCTGGTCGACCTCCGCGTGGCGGGTGTCGCGGCAGAAGCCGGCGGCGGTGGCCTCGATGAGGAAGAAGAACGGCTCGTACTCCGGGAAGGGAGGCCGGCTGAAGTCAGGGGGCTGCTTGTTCCCGGTCCACAGCGCGGAGATGGGCTGCAGGCGCACGTGGGCGGTGACGTCACCGAAGCGCACGGGCACCTCGTCGCCCACGACCTTCACCTGGCCCTGCTCGTCCCGTTCCACGGGGATGAACAGGCGCATGGGGTCCTCCACCTTCACGCCCGCCTTCTCCAGCTCCGCCACCACGTTCGCGTCCATTGCGTTGATGAACCTCCGGGACACCCATCTACCGCGTCGCGCCCGGATGTGCACCCGGTGCGTCGACCGGGAGGCCCCAGGCCAGCGACAGGGCAAGCCCCATCAGTCCGAGCGGATGGCCAGGAGCGGATCCACCCGGGTGGCCCGGCGGGCCGGGAGCCAGCAGGCCAGCAGCGCCACCGCCCCGAGCAGCGCCGCCACGCCTCCGAACGTGAGGGGGTCGTGGGCCGTGACGCCGTAGAGCTGGCTCTCCAGGACGCGAGCCAGCGCCAGCGCACCCGCGAGCCCCAGCCCGATGCCCGCGCCCGCCAGCAACGCACCGTGCCCCATGACGAGCCAGAGCACATCCGCGGAGCGCGCGCCCAGGGCCATGCGGATTCCAATCTCCCGCGTCTGTTGCGACACCAGATAGGAGATGACGCCGTAGAGCCCCGCCGACGAGAGCACCAGCGCCACGACGGCGAAGCCCCCCAGCAGCCACAGCACCAGCCGCCGCATGCCCAGCGACTGCTCAATGACCTGCTCCATCGTCAGCGCACGGTGGACCGGCACGTCCGAATCCAGCCGCCGCACCACCTCCCGGAGCGCCGGCGTGAGCCCTTCTGGGCCCCCCCCGGTACGCAGCACCAGCACCATCCCGTTGTCGCCCCAAGGCCTGCCGTAGGGGACGTGCAGCTCCGCGAGCGGCACCTTGTCCAGCCCGGCCTGGCGCACGTCGCCCACCACCCCCACGATGGTGGCCGCCCCCCCGGCGAACAGGAGCCTGCGTCCCAGCGCGCTCCCTTCCGGGAAGTGCCGGCGCGCCAGGGTCTCGTTCACGATGACGACCGGCGGCTGTCCGGGCTCCGCGTCCCGGGCGGTGAAGTCCCGCCCCGCGAGCAGCGGAATCTCCAGCGCGGAGAAGTAACCGGGACTGGAGGCGCGGCGCTCCGCCGACGGCGTCTCCCCGGGGTCCGGGGGCGGCTCGCCCTCCACCGTGTAGCGCAAGTTGCTCCAGGCCCGCTGGATGGGCAGCAGCGAGGTCATCCCCGCGGCACGCACTCCCGGCAGTGCCCGCACCTGCTCGAGCACCGGCTCGAACAGGCGCCGCGGCAGGTCCCCGTCCGCGAACCGCTCCCGGGGGATGGCCAGGTGCGCGGTCAGGACATGGTCCACCGCGAACCCAGGGGACGTCCCCATCAGCTGGAAGAAAGCCCGTCCCAGCAGCCCCGCCCCCACCAGCAGGACGAGCGTGAGCCCCAGCTCCGCCACCACCAGGGCCCCCCGCAGACGCCGGTTGGCGCGGGAACTCCCCCCAGGGGCTCCCGCC
>NZ_RAWQ01000215.1:0-18327 GCF_003668965.1 Corallococcus sp. AB030 | reverse complement strand
GCCAGCACATCCTGGACCTCCGCTCCCTTGCGCTCTCGGACCGGTGGGACGCCGCCATGAACCTCACGCTCGCGCCGCAGCGCGCGGAGGTGCGGCGCGTCTCGTGATCAGGATGGGCGCCACACCCTTGGAAGCCGTGACCACGACGTTCGAGAGCGTGGACGGCACGATGCTCCGGTTGCAGGTGAGCGGCTCGCGGTTCACCCACGACTGCGCCGTGTATTGGAGGGGTCAGTCACTGCCGACCACCTTCGTGAGCGAAACGGAGCTGACCGCCGTGCTGTCGGCGACGACGGACATCTGGTCGGACGACGATGATGACATCACCGTGCGGAGTGCGGAGGGAGCCGTGTCTTCTGCCTGGCAGCTGCCCCATCCCAGGCTGGTAATCCTCGCCATCAGCCCAAGGACAATCCAAGCGAAGCCCGAGGGGCCGATCCGTTTGACGGTGACGGGCCGCAACTTCGTCACCGGCACCCAGGCCTCCTTTGACCTGAGCACCTATCTCACGACGGTCCGGAGCACCGACACGCTGGAGGTGGAGCTCCCGGCCTCCGCGCTGCAATCTTCCGGGACCCCATCGCTCCAGCGCAGGACGCCCTGGCCCATCTGCGGCGGCGGCATGGGCCCCTGTGATCACATCCTCAGCGACCCGTATTTCGTCCAGGTGGACCCCGCCGACCCGTGCCAGGGGGGCGCCTGCGAACCGCCGCCTCCCACCTGCAACGCGTCCAACTGCAATGGCTGCTGCAACGGCACGACGTGCGTGGCCGTCTCGTCCCAGTCCAACGGGCAGTGCGGCCGCGGAGGCAACTCCTGTGGGGCGTGTGGCTCGAGCGAGCCGGTGTGCCTGGCAGGGGAGTGCGTCAACCTGTGTCAGGGCGTCACCTGCGACCAGCCTCCGGCCTCCACCTGTCTTGATGCCACCACGGTGCGGCAGTACGTCTCGCCTGGCACCTGCGCTCCGTCCACCGGAACGTGCAGCTACTCCCCCCAGATGGTGGCATGCGCCGACGGGCAATCCTGCGTGAACGGAGTCTGTGCAACGAGCAGCCCGCCATGGAGCCAGGCCCACCCGGCCACCGTTCCCTCCATCCGCAAGGACTTCGCGATGGTCTACGACTCGGCCCGTCAGCGCGTGGTCCTCTTCGGGGGATTCGACGTGCAGCAGGGGCAGCCCCTCAACGACACCTGGGAGTGGGACGGCACGAATTGGGAGCAGAAATCACCCGCCATTGCGCCCAGGTCACGCGCCTACCACGCGCTGGCGTACGACTCGGCCCGTCAGCGCGTCGTCCTCTTCGGAGGCGCGGAGAGGAAGAGCAACAGCGTGTACGTCGATCTCAACGACACCTGGGAGTGGGCCCCCCAAGGCTCCTCTGACTGAAGTTCGAGCAGAGGCCCACGGGGCGTCACCGGACGACACCCTGTGGGCCTCCTCGGCACCTCTGCATCAGCCCTCACCCTCAACAGGCCTTCTCTTCGCCCTATCCGTTGAGTCAAAGCGCTCGCGGGCCTTCTTGACGACGCCGATGTGGTCGATCGACCAGTTCCGGATGGCGTCAACGATGCCGTAGAGAGAGCGGCCAAGCGGCGTCACCTCGTATTCCACCGTGACGGGGACCGTCGCGAAGACGCGGCGCTCGACAAGGCCATTCCGCTCGAGGCGGCGCAGCGTCTGGCCGAGCATCTTCTGCGTGATGCCTTCGACCTTGCGCTTCAGCGCATTGAAGCGCACCGGTCCGTCGGAGAGGGCGAGCAGGAGCAGCACCGACCACTTGTCAGCGAGCTGGTCGAGCAGCTCCCGCGTCGGGCACGTCGCGACGAAGGGGCCTCCCGGTTTGCGTTTGGCCATCTTGGTTTCCTCCAGGTGCCTTGGTCCCATCCAAGTACCCTGAACGCCTCCTGGTATCCTCTTGATACCAGCTATCCCCAGGCACATGGTGGGGCCCATGAATGACTTCCAGCATGACGTCGTCGAGGCCAACGGGATCGCGATCCACGTCGCATCGGCCGGCAAGGGGCCGCCGCTCCTCTTCCTTCACGGATTTCCGCACACCTGGTTCGTATGGAGGAACGTGATGCGAGCGCTCGCCAGCGAGCATCACGTCATCGCACCGGACCTCCGTGGTCTCGGAGACACGACACGGGCGGCGTCGGGCTATGACCTCGACACGCTCGTCGCCGACGCGCTCGCCGTACTCGACGCGCACACGAAGGAGCCCGCGGTCATCATCGGCCTCGATCTCGGCGCGCCGATCGCGTTTCTCACCGCCTCGCGCCATCCCGCGCGTGTGAAGAAGCTCGTCGTCATGGAGGCGCTTCTCGGTGGACTCCCTGGCGCGGAGACGTTCCGTCCACCGTGGTGGTTCGCGTTCCACGCGATCCCTGGCATGCCGGAGGAGGTCATCTCGGGCCGCGAGGAGGCGTACCTCGACCACTTCTTCGCCATCGGCACGAAGCGCGGCCTTCCCGCCGAGGCGCGCGCCGCATTCCTCAAGGCATACCGTGGCCGGGACTCGCTCCGCTGCGCCTTCGCGCACTACCGCGCGCTCCCCGAAAACGCACAGCTCCTTGCGAAGGTCGAGCGCCTGACCGTCCCAACGCTCGCGATCTCCGGGGGCGTCGTCGGCGACGCACTCGCGCGCCAAGTCGCGCCGCTGTGCGACCACCTCGAGACCGCGCGCCTCACCGACGCCGCACACATCCTGCCCGAGGATCAACCCGCGGCGCTCGCGGCGCTCCTGCGAGGCTTCGCCCGGACGCAAGGCTGAGCGTCCTGGACGCCCCGCGTGTCCCACAAGCTGAGGATGCCCCTTGCTGCGGCATGGGGACGCGCCCGAGGTTCTTCAGCGTGGCGTTACTGTGTCGCGACGTGACGCCCATCCGGCGATGAAGACGCGCGTGTTCGTCGATTTCTTGAGCGAGCCGGCTTCATCCGGCGCTCGCTCCGTGGCGGGCCATGCGGGCAACGACGAGATGGTGGAAGGGCCGGATGACGTTGAAGTACACGGGTCCGGCCCAGTTCCGGTAATGCACCAAAGTCACCACGTGGAAGCGCCGACGGGGGCCTTCCGCGGGCTCCACCACCACCGCCAGCGTGGCCTCCAGGTGCGTGTCCTTGGCCGACACCACCCACACGTGCTCTTCCTCGGCATGGCGCACGGTGAAGAATGAGGCCGCGCTGCCCGGCGTCATCGGAATGTCCGCGGGCCGCGACAGGCGCTGCTGGGGGATGCCGTGCTGCCGCATCCCGAGCAGCCGCACGAACACGGCGCGAACCCGGTACAGCGCGCTCACCCACACGGGCTGGTAGGACATGAGGCCTGCCAGGAACTGGCGCAACGTGGCCTGGGATTCCACCGTTTTCACGTCCACGTGGTCCGCACCCTGCGCGAAGGGGCGCAGAACGTCCGGCAGCGACCTGCTCGTCACCCGCATGTGGAGCCTCCCATTGTCCATCCGATACGCTACCGTATCGCGATACGGTAGCGTATCGAGGTGCTGGAAACCCGTGCCTCCAGACTGGATTGGACGATGAGCCGCACTCCTTCCCGAGTTCCCGAACCGGCGTCCTTCCGGAGCATCGAGGACATCCGCAGGGCCCCTCGGGGGGCCGGGTTGTCGGCGGAGGATTGGGCGGATGCCGCGCTGTGGAGCCTGGAGAATGGCGTGGATTCGCTGTCCGTGGAGCGGCTGGCGCGCAGCCTGGGGGTGACGAAGGGCGGCTTCTACTGGCACTACAAGGATCGGTCGGACGTGCTCCAGGCCGCGCTCTCACGGTGGGAGGAATGGGCGACCACCCGGGTCATTCAGCGCCTGGAGGCGATGCCGGATCCCAGGGCGCGCTTGCGCCAGCTGCTGGAGCTGACCTTCGAGCAGGGCGCGCATGGAAGAATCGAGGTCGCCCTGGTCGCTGGTGCTTCTTCGGACCCTCGCATCCAGCCGGTGCTTGCGCGGGTGTCCCAGCTGCGCATCGACTATCTCACCAGGCTCTACAGGGCGCTGGGGCTGCCGGCGCGTGATGCTCGCAGGTGGGCGCTCCAGGCGTACTCCACCTATGTGGGCCTGCTGCACCTGTCCATCGCCAGCCCTGAGTCGCTGGGCACGAGCCGTGCCCGGACCGAGTATGTGCAGCATGTCGTGCGGACGCTCATGCCGGTGTGAGGGGCGCCTCACTTTCCTGCCTGCTTCTGCCGGACCGAATACTCAGTGCCCGAGACCGAGAAACAATGAGCCGGGCGGCCGGGCAGGTGGGTGAAGGCGCGCCTCGCGGCGACGAGCTGCATGTCCGGGTGGATTATCAGTGGAGAGGCCCGGCCATTGTTGGGGCCCACCAGCCCTCACTCGAATAGGCACTGCCTGACACTTTCGTTCCGATTGGGGCGGAGGAACGCGGTGGTGCGCCGGCCATTCGTCGCCTGGTGCGGCCACACTGAAGGCGTCTCGTCGGACAGGGTGAGCCAGGAACACTCCATCCGGGCGATGACGTGAAGCGGCACACCGCGTGTGCGGATGGGACAGCCAGCGCCGTCCAGAAGGGCCTGCCAAAGCTGCGGGTCGTTCCACTGGCTCATGGGCTCCGTCTCGCTCTCTACCCCGGGCACACGCCGCTCAGCGCGTCCGCGGCACCCACGCGCCATGAAACCCGGCGGGCACCCGGCGCGGCAGGTGAACGGTCGCGACGGGCTCCGCGTCGATCTCGCGTGCGTCGAGAATCACGAGGTCGCTGGAGTCCGTCGCCGCACGATAGACCATCACCATCAGCCAACCGTCGTCCTCGTCGACGCCTCCCGGGCACGGCACGAACACAGGCTCGCTGTTCTGGTCGCCGGGCGGCAGCGCGTAGCGCTTCGTCGCGCCGCGCTCGTGATCGAAGCGGACCACGCCGCGCATTTCGACGGGGGTCGGCTGCTCGGTCGCATACAGGTAACGGTAGGGGCGCCCCGTCCGGCCCTCGTTGATGCGCGGCAGCTCGATCCCGCCGTCGCTGAGCGGCCCTTCGTCGACCCGGCCGCTCGCCGTGTCGATCACATAGCGCCACAGCATGCCGACGGGGTTGTCGGCGAACCTGCCCGTGCTCGCGTCGAGCCGCAAGAACCACGGATAGCGGACCGCATCGAGCACGACGCATGCTTCGTCGCGGTCATACGCGTTGACGACGTGCTGGATGAAGCAAGGCGCGATGCCGAACCAGCGCACGTTTCCGCCGTACCGTGGGATCACGCCGATGCGCGCCTGCCGGTCATCGTGCCAGCGCAGCGGCATCCGGTGGCCCTGCTTCAGCAGCGAGAAGTCGTACCCGACGTTCAGGTCGAGCAGCAGGCTGCGGGTCGCGGTGATCGCGAGGTCGTGCATCATCGACGGCGCCGGCACGTCGACAACGACGTCGGCGCGCTGCACACCCTGCGCGTCCGCGACACCATAGCGCAGCCACGGCGCGCGCCAGTCCGCGCGAAACGCGATGAGCTCGCCCGTCAGCGGATCGACCTTCGGATGCGCGGTCATCCCACCGGCAACCCCGGCGTGCCGTCGGGGCGCGCCGAGCGAATCGAGCTCGGCTGTGATCGCGAACGGCGCCGCACCCTCCGCCAGCGCCAGCAATTCGCCCGCATGCAGCAACACGTTCACATTCGGATTGGTGTCGGGCAGGTGCGGCGCCTGAGCGGGCGAGTACACGTCGGCCCAGCGGCGCGTGCGCGCCCAGCGGTTCCGGTAGCTGGCCGCGCGGCCATCCTCGAACGCGATCGCGTGCAGCATCGCTGCTTCCGGCCACCACGACAGCACGCCGTTGCCCTCGAAGCGGCCGCGCAGTGGGTTCGGACCGTTGCGCAGCAGTGTTCCGTCGAGCTCGCGCGGGATGACTCCGGTGACGGACAGGTCGACGAGGTCGACCTCGTCGGCGACCGGAGCAACCGCGCCGCGGTTCAGATCGAATGCAGTCATGACGCCATTTCTACCCGGGTATAAATGCCACGTCAATATTGCCCGGGTAAAACAGGGCCCCACAAACGGGGCAGCGGCGAGGCAGGAGCGCACGCCGCAGCTGGATGGGGCCGGGCTGCTCAAGCAGGAGCTTCGCGCTGGACGTGTTCGCCCGCGTACGGGGTACGGCGGAGCCGCAAGGGTGAAACTTCAATTTTGTCTCTTGATGGGAACTGGAGGTTTTTCGGTTTTCCAGTTGGTTCCCGGTGGAGATGAACATCGCCAGTCACTCTCCCCGTGAGCGGCAGGAGCCGTCCGCGTCGGTCCATGCGACGGAGCCCGAACCCGTCGACGCGATCCTCCGGCGTGACCCGTTGGGCGCATACGCAGACATGGACGAGGGCACCCGTGCCCGCTACCAAACCGCCTGTCAGGAGTTGGCTTCCGGGTCGAGACAGACACCCGAATCTGTCGCACGCGCCGCCGTAGCGTGGAGCGCGGAGAAGGGGGGCAACGATTCGCGTGACCGTCACGTTGGAGATGCGTTGCTCTCTCGTGGCAGGCCGGAGTTCGAGGTCCATCTGGGGTGTGCGGTGCCCGCGCGTACCCGCCTGACCAGGGGCCTGGTTCGTCACGCGGCACCCATCTATGTCGCAGTTGTCTGTCTTTTGACCCTGCTGACGCTGCTGGGGCTGGAGCGCGCGCTGGCCGCGTCCGGGCTCGACGCCGCGGACCGATGGCCCCTGGTCGTCCTGCTCCTGCTGCCGTGCCTGGAGTTCTTGCAGGGGGGGCGTCGACGCTGTCTTCACGCGGTGTTTCAGGGAGCCGCCACCGATGCCCAGGATGGACCCGGAGCGGGTCTTGTCCAAGGAGACACGGACGCTGGTCGTCACGCCCCTGCTGGTGGCGAGCCTGGACGACATCGAAACCCAGCTCCGGAGGCTGGAGCGCAACTTCCAGGGCAATGTCTCCCCGGAGCTCTTCTTCGCGTTGCTGACAGACTTCCCTGACGCCAGTCAGAAGGAGCTCCCCGAGGAGGCGGCAATGCTGCTCCGCCTGGAGGACGGGATCCGGCTGCTCAACGCGCGGCACTGCCCCCAGGAAGCGCCGCGCTTCTTCCTGCTTCATCGCGAACGGCGGTGGAATCCCGTGGCGCGCTGTTGGATGGGGTGGGAGCGCAAGCGGGGCAAGCTGGAGGAGCTCAACCGGCTGGTGCTCGGGGCGGACGACACGAGCTACGTGGGGCCCGTACCGGGCGTCGTGAGGACCGTCCGGTATGTCATTACCCTGGATGCCGACACGCACCTGCTCCCAGGCTCCGCGGCGCGGTTGGTCTCCGTCCTCCACCACCCCCTGAACCAGGCCCGGTTCGACGGTGACAGCCAGCGCGTGGTGTCCGGGTATTCGATGCTCCAGCCCGGGCTGCGAGGAGAGCTCACGCGGCCGGCATGGATTGCGATGCGAGGCGTGAAGACGTCCCTCTTCCGGCGCAAGACACGCGAACGCACCAGCTTGAGTCAACGCGCTTTTGGCATCGACGAGTTCGTCGGCAAGGGCATCTACGACGTGGCGGCCTTCGCCCGGAGCCTGGAAGGGCGCATCCCCGAGAATGCCGTCCTGAGTCACGACAAGTTGGAGGGCATGTTCTCGCGGGTCGCGCACGTTCCCGAGATCCAGATGTTCGAGGGACGCGTCACGGACATCGCCGGGACCGCGCGCATCTGGCACCGCTGGACCCGAGGAGACTGGCAGTTGTTGCCCTGGCTGCTGCCATGGGTGCCCACGCGCGGCGGCCGGTGGGTCGTCAATCCGTTGAGCGTGATCGACCGGTGGCGGATCTTCACGGACATGCGCCGCAGCCTGAGCGCTCCATGGGCCCTGCTCGTGGTGACCTACGGATGGTTGTGGACGCCGGGGAGCACTGATGCGTGGGCCTGGACGCTGGGCGTGGCGGGGTGGTTCTGTCGCCGGCCCGTCCTCGGTTCGCTCATGTTCGTCGCGTGGACCGTCTGGCGGCTTCCCCCTCCGCGTCACGTTCCGCGGTTCCTTCTCTCCACTGCCTACGGCACGCTGCTGGATGCCTTGATGGAGCTGGCGGTCCTGCTCCCACTGGCGGGGGTGATGATGGACGCCATCGCTCGCGCGCTCTATCGGATGGGGGTGGATCGCGCGCGCATCCTGGATTGGACGACGCATTCCCAGGCGAACCGGAAGCTCCGCGCCATCTCGTCCATGATGCTTCCGGAGTTCTGGCGCGCCGCACTGCTGGCGCTGGTCATCGCGGGGGCGCTCGCCGTCATGAACCCGGGTTCGCTGCCCTGGGCGTCGCCCATGCTCGTCGCCTGGGTTCCCCTGCTCGTCTTCGCGCGGAAGGAACGGGCGGCCCCGCCTCTGGAGGAAGGGCAGGGGGCTCCCGCGGAGTTGGCGCGGCGCTGCTGGACGCTCTACGCGCGGGCGCTGCGTGAAGGCATGGACTTCGCATTCCTTCACGACGCGTCGAGCGGCCTTCTCCACGAGGGCCATGACATGGGGTCGGGGACGCCAGCCCCGCGGCTCCAGGCGGCCTTCGACGACGCGGGACTCCTGGCGAGCTTCGTCGCCATCGCGGAAGGGCAGTTGCCCCTCCGCCATTGGCAACGGCTGCTGGAGTCGCACCTGGAGACGCGGGGGGCTGGGACGCCGGATGCCCATGCGGCGGTCGAGCAGCTGGCCCCGTCCGTGTTCCTCTGGTTTCCTCCCGCCACGCTGCTGGGGGACGCGGCGCGCCCCGCGGTGGAGACCGCGTCCCGGCCCGAGGCTCCCCTGCACCTCCAGGCACTCGCGCTCCGGTTCAAGCCGGGCAGTCCCGTCGACGGTCTCCAGGCGCTGCTGGAGGCGGAGCCCCTTGCATCCCCCCGGTCGCTGGGACTGACTTTGCTGGCCCTGACCAATCTGGCGTGTGACGACATCCTGATCCAACACTTCCACCGGCACTGGCGGATCGCGTGGATCGACGTCCTTGTCTATGAGACGAAGGAAGCACCATGACAGTCATTGGCACGGCACGGACGCAACCGAACGACAACGTCCAGGAGGGGCGGTTGGCTTCGCTCCGGAACATCCTGCCGGTGCTCCGCATGGTGTGGGAGTCGGGCCCGAGGACAGTGGTCGCCCACCTCGTGCTCCGGACGCTGGCGGCGTTGATCCCCCTGGCGGTCCTCGTCGTCGCCCGGTGGATCGTCGATGGCGTCGTGGCCAACGCCAGCGCGGGGCTCGGGATGACGGGCCGGCTCTGGGGATTTGTCGCGCTGGAGTTCGGGCTGGCGGTCCTGGGCGCCGTCCTCTCCAGGGGAATCGACTACGTGGGCGTGGTGCTGCGTGAGAACTACGTGCGGCAGGTGAGCTTGCGGTTGATGGCGCAGGCTTCGCGGCTGGACCTCGCGACCTACGAGGACCCGGCGTTCCATGACCGCCTGGAGCGGGCCCGGGCCCAGGCCACGGACCGGCTGGTGATGGTCGCCGCGATCTCCCGCTTCCTGCAACTGGGGCTGACGACCGTGAGCCTGTGCGTGGGCATCATGGTCTTCTCTCCGTGGATCCTGTTGAACATCGTGGTCTGCCTCGTGCCCGCGGCACTGGGCGAGGCGTACTTCGGGGCGCGAGTGTATGCGCTGAACTTCCGGCACACGCCCAAGCGGCGTGAGCTCGACTACCTGCGACAGCTTGGCGCGAGCAGGGAGAGCGCGAAGGAGCTCAAGATCTTCGGCTTGAGCTCGTTCCTGATGGGCCGCTACGAGAGCGTGTCGGGAGAGCTCCGGGACGAGGTCGTGAAGCTGTCGCGACGCGCGCTCGCGGGCCTGTCCCTGCTCTCGGTGGTCAGCTCACTCGGCTACTACGGCGCCTATGCCTTCGTCGTCTACCAGGCCGCGCGCGGGTCCCTGAGCGTGGGGGAACTCACGTTCCTCGCGGGGGCCATCGCGGGAGCAAACCGGACGCTCCAGGAGTTCTCCGTGACGGGTGCGGGCATCGCGGACCAGGCGCTCTACATCCGCGACATGCTGGCGTTCTTCGCGCTCCAGCCGTCCATCCGCTCGTCGACGAACGCGGTCCCGGTCCCCAAACCCATCCGCAAGGGATTGGAGTTCCGCGATGTGACCTTCACGTATCCCGGCAGACCCGAGCCTGTCCTCCGGGGCGTGAGCTTCCACATGGCTCCGGGGGAGCGCATCGCGCTCATCGGGGAGAACGGGCAGGGGAAGACGACCATCGTGAAGCTGATGATGCGGCTCTACGAGCCGAGCTCGGGGCAGATCCTGCTCGATGGCGTCGACCTGCGGGACTACCGGCTGGAGGACCTGTGGCACGAGGTCGGTGTCATCTTCCAGGACTTCGCGCGCTACGAGATGACGGCTCACCACAACATCGCGGTGGGCCGTATCGAGCAGCACGAGGATCCGGCGCGCATCCTGGAGGCCGCGCGCAAGAGCCAGGCCGACGCGGTGATCGACCGGTTGCCGGGCCGGTACGCGCAGATGCTGGGACGCCGCTTCGACGGCGGACTCGACCTGTCCGGAGGCGAGTGGCAGCGGATCGCGCTCGCCCGGGCGTACCTGCGCGACGCGCAGATTCTCGTCCTGGACGAACCGACCGCGGCGCTCGACGCCCGTGCGGAGCTGGACGTCTTCAACCGGTTCGGTGAGCTGTCGAGCGGGAAGATGGCGCTGCTCATCTCGCACCGGTTCTCGACGGTCAAGATGGCGGACCGCATCCTCGTCCTGGAGAACGGGAAGGTCGTCGAGGAGGGCCCCCACGAGCAGTTGGTCGCCGTCGGGGGGCGCTACGCGACGATGTACGAGCTACAGGCCTCCCGGTACCGCTGAGCGCCTTCGCCGCGGATGGCACGGCAACATGGCGGAGTGACATCGGGGACAACTCGGCGTGACGGAGGCGTCATCGCGCACGGAGTTCTGGAGTGATGTTGAAAACATCCAGCAGCCCGGGGCAGAAGGCGCGCGCGGCGGCCCGAAAAGCGCGCTTCCCGTGCCAGGGCCGCCGCTCACCGGGAGAGGGTATGTTTCGCACGTTGTTGACCGTCACGTTGGCGCTGACCCTGGGCTGCGCCACGCAGGAGGAGCCCACGCCGGCTCCCACCGCGCCCCCGGCCCTCGCAGGGGCCGAGTCCGCGCCGTTGAAGGAGAAGGTGTCGCGGCTCAACGCCCGGCTGCGCCGGGGCGAGAAGGCGGGACTGACGCCGCTGTTGCGCGAGCGCGCCGATGCGCTGGGCTCGCTGATGGACGTGGATGCGGGCGCCGCGCTGGCGCTGTCGCTTCCCGAGTCCGTGCGCGCGAGCCTCGCCCGGAAGCAGCCGGACGCGGCGCCGCTGCTGGAGGCGCGCGGGGACTTCGAGGGGGAGTTGGAGGTGCTCGTCGCGGACAACCCGGCGCGGACGGAGGCACGCACGGAGCACTTCCTGCGCGTGAAGGGCGAGCGGCTCCAGGTGCGCTTCGCGAATACTCCATCCGGGGATTTGCGCAGCGGCCTGCGCGTGCGCGTGCGGGGCCTGAAGCTGGCCGCGCGGCTGGCTGCGGAGGACACGCAGGTGGTGCCGGTGCGCCAGGCGCTCTCCGCCACGTCCGCGTGCCGCACCACGGGGGACCAGCGCTCGCTGGTCATCCTCGCCACCTTCCCGGGGCAGCCGCAGACGCTCACCGCGGAGCAGGTGCGCGAGGTGTTCTTCTCCACCGCGCAGCGCTCGCTGACGCGCTACTGGCAGGAGGTGTCCCAGGGCCGCACCAGCGCCAGTGGCGACGTGGTGGGCTGGTACACGCTGAACCGGGGTTACTCGTGCGCCGAGTCGGACGCCATGCGCGTGGCCGCCATCGCCGCGGCCGACGCGGACGTGGACTTCCGGCAGTATGACCGCATCTTCATCGTCCACCCGGAGGCGACGGGCACCAACTGCTCCTACGGCGGCCTGGGCACGCTGGCGTGCTACACGCAGCAGACGCAGGACGGCCCCATCACCGCCTCCACCGCGTGGTTGCGTGCCGAGTACATGAGCCCCAATGACCTGGGCGTGGAGTTGGTGACGCACGAAGGCGGCCACAACCTCACCCTGCACCACGGCAGCGCGCGCGACTTCGGGGCGGAGGCCCTGGGCCCCGTGGGCTCGCGGGGCACGCTCACCGAGTACGGCGACAAGTTCACCTCCATGGGCGACTGGAACCTGGGCCACTACGCGGCGCCGCACAAGGTGCGCGCCGGTTGGCTGGAGCCGAGCGCGGTGGCCACGGTGGACGGCACGGACGGCACCTTCACGCTGTCCCCGCTGTCCGCGCCCATGGGCAGTGGCCTGCAGGCGCTGAAGGTGCGCCGTGGCTTCTACGGCGACGGCTGGCTGTGGCTGGAGGCCCGAAGGCAGGTGGGCGACTACGACGTCAGCTTCTTCCCCTCGCAGGTGTACGACGGCGCGTTGGTGCACTACGAGGACGCGTACACGGGCAGCTACACGCACCTGCTGGACTTCACGCCGGAGACGTCCGCGTGGTGGGATCCGGCCTTCCTGCCCGGCACGTGGGCGGACCCGTACACCAACCTGCGCCTGTCGGTGGACGCCGCCACGCCCGCGGGCATCACGGTGAGCGTCCACTACCAGCCCGTGCCGTGCGTGCGCGCGCCGCCGACGGTGACGTTCGACACCTGGTACGACTACGCCGCGCCGGGCTGGCAGGTGGACAGCGGCCTCTCCATCACCAACAACGACACGGTGGGCTGCCCCACCTCCACCTTCGCGCTCTCCACGTCGATGCCCGCGGGCTGGCCGACCACGAACCTCCCCGCCAGCATCACCCTGGAGCCCGGCAATCAGCGCTCCCTCTACTTCACCAAGGAGGTGCCGCAGGGCACGCAGTACGCCACGTACACGGTGGACGTCACCGTCGCGCGTGACGGCGCGAGCATCACCGCGGAGGACACGCTGGATGTGATTGCGCCGTGCCAGCAGGCGCCCATCGAGGTGCGCTTCGACCGGGCCTCGCAGACGGTGAGCGCCGGGGACACGGCCGCCTTCGGCGTCACCTTGGTCAACCACGACTCGCGCGCGTGCGGGTGGTGGTACTTCGAGCCCGCGTCCACGCTGCCCGCGGGCTGGGCCACGGACTATGACCAGTACGGTTTCGACATCGAGCCCGGCGGTTCGTTCGAGTTCACGATGTACAAGACGGTGCCCACGGACGCGCAGGGAACCTACGCCGTGGACCTCCAGATTCTGCGGGACGGCTATGTGGTGGAGACCACCGCCACGGCCTCCGTCACGGTGAATCCCTGCGTGCGCTCGGCGCCGACGCTCAGCGCGCTGCCGTCGACGGTGGCCGTGGTGCCGGGGGGCACGGGGAGCTACACGCTGTCAGTCACCAACCACGACGCGGCGACGTGTGGAGCTTCCACGTTCACGCTGGCGCTGGATTCGGACCCGTGGGGCTCGGTGTTCTCCGCGCCGTCGCTCACGGTGGCGCCCGGGGCCACGGCCACCGCGACGCTGACGGTCACCGCGCCTTCGAACGCGGGCGCGGGCAGCCGCTCCTTCGAGCTGGGCGTGCTGCGTGACGGGGTGTCCGTTGGTGACGCGCAGTTGGAGGCGCGCGTGGTGTGCGTGCCCCGTGTGCCGTCGGTGGGCTTCACGCCGGCCTCAGCCACCGTGGAGGCGGGCAAGCCGCTCACCGTGACGATGATGGTGACGAACAACGACAGCACGGCGTGCGCCGCGAGCAGCTTCTCGCTGGGTGCCACGGCACCGTCGGGCTGGACGTCGAGCCTGTCGCAGATGGCGCTCTCGCTGGCTCGTGGCGCGAGCGGACAGGTGACGCTCACCGTGACTCCTCCGCAGACGGTGTCCGGTCGCTTCACGGTGAGCGGGACGGCTTCGCACCCGGGCGCGAGCGCGGCGTTGGGCAGCTTCACGGTGGACGTCACCCCGCTGCCGCTGAAGGCCACGCTGTCGGTGCCGGCGCTCAGCTACAGGCGCAACGGTCTGGTGCTCGTCACGACCCTCGTGACGCGAGGAACAGGCTCCGCGCAGGCAAGCGTGCGATTCAGTCTGCTCCGTCCGGATGGCCTCACGGACGCGCTCACCGTGTCCACGGATGCCAAGGGCAAGGCAGGGTGGAGCTACGTGGCGCGCGTGCCCGGTGCGCACTCCGTCACCGCCACCGCCACGGCGGGCACGGAGACGGTCACCAGCAACACGGTGGGCTTCACCGTGCAGTGATGCGCCGGTTGTCCGTGTGGCGGGCCGCTGCACGTTCCCGGGTTGAGCGTGAAGCAGGAGGCCGGGCTCCTGGGTTTGGAGCCCGGCCGATGGATCGACCCCGGTCGGTCTGGCCGTCGTAGGAGTTGATCGACAGCCGGGGCTGCGCCGTCTGGGTGGGGTCGCTCGGCGTCCACTTCGCGTTGGCCATCAGCCGCAGCTCTCCCACCGCCGTCCCGGGACTGACGCCCCCGCGGCTCAGTAGGTCATCCGCGTCGGAACCCTGATCGGAAAGGCCGTCCCCACGCCCAACTGGTCATTCTCGTTGGTGAGTGTTCAGCGATGGCGGTGATGGCCTGGGACGCCTGTCATTGGGCCAGGGGTGGCGTCTGCTGCCGGGCGTGCCTGGCTTCGCGCAGACACGTCCCACACACCCCAGGAGTGCAGATGAACGCGCCGAGGAAGTCCTTGAGCGCTGTCGCCGTCATCTTCGCGGTGGTCCCCGCCGCCGCGTTTGCCTATCCGCCGCAGTGCTATGACATCTGCTACATGTTCGACTGCACCGGCTCTTGTTTCGTGAGGACAATCTCCACCACCTGTGAGGCGTGGGGCGGGTATTGCTCCTCGCCCGCGCAGCCTTCGCAGGAGACTGCATCCGTCTCCTCGGAGCAGGCCCAGTGGTCCGAGGACACCGCGTCAGTCTGCGACGCCGCCCATCCGGAAGTGGAGCAGGCCCCGGCCGCCGAGAGCTGAGCGGTCTTGAACACCCGCGAGGCCCAGTGTCGTGTCCGGGGCTCGCGGTTCAGTGCGGCACTCCTCTGTTCGTCCGATGCTCCCTCGTCAGCCCCTGCGCATGTTGAGGTGCGGGATGCCGTCCTCGTCGTAGATGTCGCTCACGGCCACGAAGCCGAAGCCCTCGTAGAAGCGCTGCAGGTAGGCCTGCGCCCCGATGCGCACGGGCGCGCCCGGAAAGCGCTCGGCGAGGAAGTGCAGGCCGCGCTCGACCAGGTCGCGGCCCTGCCGCTGCCCGCGCAGCGCCGGCGCGGTGACGACGCGGCCGAGGCTCGCCTCGGGGAACTTGAGGCCGGGCGGCAGAGCGCGCAGGTAGGCACCCAACTGCCCCGTGCCCGGGACGCCCCCGAGCAGGTGGAAGCACTCGGCGTCCAGACCGTCCGCATCGAGATAGAGGCTCTTCTGCTCCACCACGAAGACTTCGGAGCGCAGCGCGAGCAGCCGGTACAGCTCCTCGATCGTGAGCTCGCTGAAGCGCTTCCACTGCCAGTCGAGAGATGAGGGGGCCATGGTGTCCAGTCACTTTATCCTCAACTGGGGGCAATCCCCCTTCTGGGGGAGAGGCAGCCGCTCCATGGCGCGCTACAAGACGCGGGCACGCAGCACTTCGTCGAAAGCACCTCCAGAACCGACTGCGAGGAACGCTCGAAATGCTGAGGGCCGTTCAGGGTTCTTGGTCAGACAGGCATGTTGAGGCGAGCCGCCTGGTAGAGAAGGTCCAAGCGGCCGTCGACGCGCAGCGTGGCGAAGATGCTTTTCACGTGGCTCTTCACCGTGTTGCGGGAGATCCCCAGCTCCTCGGCGATTCGCTGGTCGTTCCAGTTGCTGAGCATGCCCATTGCGACAGTGACCTCGGTGGGGGTGAGCTCGCACTTCATCTGCTCGGGGAGCGGGTGCTGGTGCTGGTTGTGGCGGGGCGTGCGCGTGCGGAAGGCGAAGTTCTGGATGTGGCCCGTGCCACCGTGACGCTTCAGGACGGGCGCACGGTGGCCGTGTCCGAGGGATGCTGGCTGTCCACGGAGCGCTCCATCCTCGCGGCCCGCGAGTTGCGCCGCCTCCAGGCGGAGAACGAGGTGCTCCATCAGCAGCCGCGCCCCGTCCCGGTCCTGGCTGTGGTGCTGGCCGTGGTACTCGGCGCCGGGGCAGGCTTCGCCCTCGCCCTCGCCCAGGTGTGGTGATTGCTCTTTGGGGTTCGTCGTTATGGACTTTAAAGGTTAACTTGACTCAAACTCCTCGGGAGGCGCCGCCGCGCCATTCTCCCGCCTTCCGAGGAGCCATGCCCGACACGACAACCGATGACCTGACGCGCACCGAGGCCTCCGCGCGCCGCAGGCAGCTCCCGCCGACGCCTGAGCGGCCCTTGCACCTCTTCACCATCGACGGCATCCGTTACGAGGTCGTCCGCGAACTGGTGCGGATGGAGACGGGCGAGGTGCTGATGCTGGCCCAGCGCTTCACGGAACGCGGCAACAAGCTGCCCGGTTACTGCTTCGTTCGGCGGATGGCGAACCCCTCCACCTTCATGCAGCGCACGCGGCTGGGGGAGGAGATTCAGCTGGCCTTCCGTCTGCGCCACCCGGCCATCGCCACGGTGTTCCACCGCAAGGTCCACAAGGGCGCGTTGCACGCCGTCATGGAGTACGTGGACGGCCCTTCGCTGGAGACGCTGGTGAGTGCGGGCGTGGCGCGCGGCCGACCCGTCTCCGAGGCCTTCGCCCTCTATGCCGGCGCGGAACTCGCGGAGGCCCTGCACCACGCGCACACGCTGACGGACGCGGACGGCAAGTCGCTGGGCGTCATTCACCGCGACGTCAACCCTCGGCACGTCTACGTGGGGACGCAAGGCGAGGTGAAGCTGACGAACTTCGGCGCGGCGTACTCGCTGGTGGTGGGCCGCGAGGAGTCGCCCGCGAGTCTCGTCCGGGGCGACGTGGCGTATGCCTCGCCGGAGTACCTGACGCGGAAGCCGCTTTCACCGCGCTCCGACGTCTTCAGCCTGGGCGTGCTGCTGGTGGAACTCTTCACCGGCAAGCACCTCTTCGACGTGGAGGACGTGCCGGGCCCGCTCAAGGGGATGGTCCACCTCCAGCCGGAAATCATCCCCTCTCTGCCGCTGACGCAAATGCAGGTGCTGCTGGCCAGCTTCGGGCCGGAGGACGTCGAGGAGGCAGTGGCCTCACTCTCTCCGGATGTGAAGGCCATGCTGCATGTCGCGCTGCGCGCCAAGCCCGAGGAGCGATTCGCCACGGCGGCGGACATGCGCGATGCGATGCGCGTCGCCCTGGCGAGGCGCCACCCGGGCTACGGCCGGAAGGAAGCCGCATCGGAGTGGGCCCATGTGCTGGCGGAGGGCAGCGTCCTTCGCGACGAGGTGGAGTTCGGCGAGGAGGGCTTCTTCCCCGAGGGGTTGGAGTCCCACGAACTGGAGGGCTTGAAGCGGGAGTAAGGCTTCAGCGCGCCAGGGCCGAGGCGACGTGGAGGAGGGCCGCGAGGTCCTCCGCGTCCAGCTTGCGCGCGAGGTGGAGGAGACGCCGCAACTCTGGAGCGTCCTCTTCCTTGGGCTTGGGCTTCGTGCCCTTGCGCACGCCGCCCGTCGCGGTGAGCCCCATCAGCTTCTCGGGGGAGACGCGCAGCTCCCGGCAGAGGCGGTAGAGGGAGGGAACGCTGGGAAGCATCTTCCCTCGCTCCAGGCGGTTGTAGACGGGGTGCACCAGCCCAATGCGCTCCGCGACTTCGGCCTGCGTCAGGCCCAGGTGCTGGCGGGCCGCGCGGGCCTCCGTGCCGATGGTGATGCCGAGTTCTTCATTCATGGCGTGCTCGCAGCGTAGCCGAGGGCGTGCGCGGCCGGGCCGCTTACCGGGACTCGGGCAGGAGAAGGAGCAGCGCCCGCACCCGGGGCTCGTCCAGGGTGCGCACACGCAGGAGGAGTTGGTGCCGCGCAGGGAAGTCGCTGGAAGCGGGCGCGTAGCCCATCAGTTCGTCCGGGGTGACGACCAGCGCGCAGCACAAAGGTCGGCCAAGGGTGAATGCTGGAGGTCCGGTGGAGTTGGATAGACTCCATGAGTCCTTTTGGGAGGGTGCAGCCAGAGGGAGGGATTCCCGGGCTTCTCGCGCTTCTGGTAGGGTCCGCGCCCCGCTGGGAGGACGCCGCATGCGAGAGGCCTGGGAGCCCGAAAGAAGGTCGCCATGATGCGGGGGCCACCTCCGGCCGTGCTGTCTCCTGGGGCCCAGGTGCTGGGCTACACGGTGGAGCGCCAGTTGGGGCAGGGCGGCTTCGGCACGGTGTACCTCGCGCACTGCGAGGGCCAGCGCTTCGCTCTGAAGCTGCTGCACCTGCCGCGCGTAGGCGAGAGGGCGGAGCGCGAAGTTTCCATCCTCACTCGCCT
>NZ_RAWQ01000214.1:0-18363 GCF_003668965.1 Corallococcus sp. AB030 | reverse complement strand
GCGGAGAGCCGCTCGAAGGCCATGCGCAGGCCGGCGATCTCGATGGGGTCCCCCAGCGAGGTGCCCGTCCCGTGCGCTTCGATGTAGCCCACGGTCGCCGGGTCCACCCGGGCATCCTCGTAGGCGGCCACGAGCAGTTCGGCCTGGGACTTGGGGTTGGGGGCCGTCAGCGCCTGGGCACGGCCGCCGTGGTTGATGGCCGTGCCACGGATGACCGCGTGAATGGTGTCCCCGTCGGCCTCGGCGCGCGACAGCGGCTTGAGCAGGAGGGTGCCCAGGCCCTCGCCCCGGACGTAGCCGTTGGCCAAGGCGTCGAACGTCTTGCAGCGTCCGTCCTCGCTCAGCATGCCCGCGCGGCTGAACGCGAAGTACAGGTGCGGACTGAGCAGCAGGTTGACGCCGCCGACGAGCGCCAGCGTGCACTGGCCCGAGCGCAGCGCCTGGACCGCGTGGTGGATGGCGACCAGCGAGCTGGAGCAGGCGGTCTCCACCGGAAGGCTGGGGCCATGCAGATCGAGCAGGAAGGAGAGCCGGTTGGGCAGCACCGAGTGCGCCTTGCCCGTGGCGGTGTGCGCGTCCGCGGCGATGCCGGAGTCCCTCAGCAGATCGTGGTAGTCGGTCGTGCCGATCCCCACGAACACCCCGGTCTGGCTGCCCGCGAGGGAGGAAGGCCGGTAGCCGGCGTCCTCCAGTGTGTTCCACGCCAGTTGGAGGAACAGGCGGTGCTGGGGGTCCATCAGCGCCGCCTCGCGGGGCGTGATGCGGAAGAAGGCCGCGTCGAAGTGCTCCACCCCGTCGACGAAGCTGCCCCACCTGACATGGGTGCGGTTCGGCTCCGTCAGCGGGTCGCCTTCGAACGCGCGCCAGTCCCACCGCGTGGGAGGAATCTCCTCGATCAGATCCCGGCCCTGCTCGAGGTTCCGCCAGAAGGTGTCCAGGTCGGGGGATTGGGCGAAGAGGCCGCCCATGCCGATGATCGCGATGGGCTCCGGCGAGTCGTGCACGCCGCCCGAGGAGGCGATGCGCGCCGGGGGCAGCGGCGTGGGCTGCGCCGGTGCGGAGGCCACTTCCGCCGGGGCCGGGGTGGCCGCTGGCGGCTGCGCATCCGGAAACCGTGCGCCCAGGGCCTCGCGCTGCGTGGCGAGCAGATGTCCGACGAGCGCGCCCAGCCGGTCGTGCTCGAAGAGCATCGCGGCCGTGAGGTCCACGCCCAGTTGCTCACGCAGCCGGTTGGCGAGCTGGGTCATGGAGATGGAGTCGAAGCCGAAGTCGCGCAGGTCCGTGTCCGGATCCACGTCCGCCACGTCCATCTTGAGGATCGACGCCGCGGTCTCCACGACCCGGGCCTGCACCCGTTCGCGCAGGTGTCCGTCCTGGGCCACGGCGCGGAGTTCGGGCCTCGTCGTGGGCGGCGGCGCGGGCGCGGGCGGCGGCTCGGGCGGGCAGGGCGTCGCCACCGGGGTGAGCGTCTGGCAGAGGGCGCGCACGGAGGCCTGTTCCGCCAGCCGGCGTGCGCTCAGCGTGCGGCCCAGGCGCTCACCCAGCCGGGCGCTCAGCACCGCGAGCGTGGTGGGATCGAAGCCGTGATCCTCGAGGCTCGCATCCGGATCCACGTCCGCCCGGTCCACGCGGAGCACCTCCGCGATCGTCGAGAGGACCGCGTCCATGTCAGCGGGGACGGACACGGAGCCGGAGGGCGGCGGAGCTGGAGCGGCCTCGGAGGCCTGGATCACCGCGAAGGCCTTGTCGATCGCCGCGAGGTCGCCTTCCACGACGGCCATCACGGGCTCGGTGGCGTTCAACGCCCGCACGAAGAAGTCCAGCCCCGCCTGCGTGCTCAGCGGCTTCATGCCGAGCGTCCGCAGCAGGTGCTGTTCGACGTGCGCGTCCACGCGCATCCCACCCTCGCGCCACAGCGGCCAGGCAATGGAGAGCGAGCGTCCGTGGCGCTGGCCCTGGACGACCTGGGCCGCGCGCCTTCGCGCCAACTGATCGAGGCAGCGGTTGGCGAACGCGTAGTCGCACTGCCCCACGTTGCCGATGACGCCCGCCAGCGAGGAGAACAGGACGAAGAAGTCGAGCGGCAACCGCCGCGTGGCGCGATCGAGGTGGATGGCGCCATCGACCTTGGGACGGAGGACCTCCGTCACGTCCTCCGGGCGCTTCTGCGCGACCATGCCATCGCGCAACACGCCGGCGGAGTGGATGACGCCGTGGAGCGCGCCGAAGCGGCGCACGGCTTCGTTCACGAGCGCTTCCACGTCGTCCCCGCGGGCCACGTCCGCCCGCACGTACACGGCCTCGGCGCCCTGGGCCGCGAGCGCCTGGAGTTGTTCGCGCACGGCCGCGTCCTCCGGCGCGCGTCCGGCCAGCACCAGCCGCGCCTGGAATCGCTGGGCCAGGAACCGCGCGAAGAGCAGGCCCAGCCCGCCGCGGCCACCGGTGATGAGGTAGACGCCGCGGTGTCTCAGCAGGGGCGTGGCGTCTGGCTCGGGCAGCGAGAGCCGTCGCAGGCGGAGGCGGGCGCGGCCTGTCGCGTCCAGGCGGATCTGATCATCCGGAGCGTCGGACCAGGAGAGCTCCTGGAGCAACAGCTCCGCGGCCGGGCGCGCGACTCCATCCCCGAGCCGCACCGCGCGGTAGCGCAGGGCGCCGTGCTCGCGGTTGATCGTCTTGCAGAACCCCGACAGCGCGGCATGCGGTGAAGAGGTCTCGTCGCCGGCCTCCACGCACAGCAACTGGAGCGGGGGCACGGGCCGGGCCTGGAGCCACGCCTGGGTGAAGCTGATCAGCGAGTGGAGCCCCAGCTCCAGCACCTGCTCCAGGGACGGCTGCTCCGCGCCAGGGACGTGCTGCCCCGTCCAGGCATGGATCGCGGCCGAGGGGACGCGGCCCTCCTGTCGCAGGGCCTGAAGCAGCCGTGCGGCGTCCTCGGTGCGCGCGGGCGCGATCTCGTAGACGTCGTCGCCGAGCGAGCGGAAGCCCGTCCCCGGCCGCACGAGGATCACGGGCCGTTGGGTCCCGCCGCGAAGCGCATCGCGCAGGAGGGTGTCCCGGTCGAAGAGCAGCAGGGCCCCGGTCGACTCGGTGGACGTGCGTTCCAGCGGTTCGGGGACCCAGGCCTCGCCCAGGACGCGGGTGGTCTCGCGCGCCGGTCCGCGAACCTCCCGGATCGCGAAGTCCTCCAGCCGCACGAGCAACGCCCCTGCCGCGTCGAGCAGACGGAGGTCGAAGGTCTCCACGTCCTTGCGCCGCGCCTTGCGGGCGACGTGGACGAAGCACTCCGGCGGAAGGGGACGGTGCAGGTGCACCGCCGCCAGGGAGAACGGAAGCCAGGTCCGCTCGGAGGACGCGGCGCCGCCCTCGGGCTCCCGCGCGAGGAGCCCGATGACGGCTTGCAGGGCGCCGTCCAGCAGGCCGGGGGGGAGGGTGACGTCCGCCGGCGCGGGGTGCGACCCGGGCAGGCGCAACGCGGCGAGCGCCTCGTCCCGTCCCACGTGGAGCGCGCGGATGGGGCGCAGGGATTCGCCGTACTCCAGCCCCCGCGCGGCGAGGAGGCGGTAGGCGTCCTCCGCGGACAGCAGGTGCGGGCACCGCGCCTGGAGGTCACCGGGGGCCTGGAGCGGCTCCACCTGGCGCGGTTGCTCTCCCTGCGACAACCGGCCCTGGGCATGCAGCAGCCCGTTCGCTCCAACGAGGCGGAAGCCCAGGTGCTCGCCCTCGACCTGGAGTTCGAGGGACACGTCGAGGGTCGCGCTGTCTTGCGACGGCACCCCGGGGCTCGCCCAGGTGATGTCGCGGAGGGCGTGGACGGTCGCGGCTCCCGCCAGCCGCGCCGCGGCGAGGGCCATCTCCAGGCACACCACTCCCGGGAGCACCGGCTGGCCGCGGACGCGGTGGTCGGCGATCAGGGGCTCCGTCGCGGAGAACGCGGTGGTGAAGCGCACGCACGAGAACGTGGAGGTGTTGCGTCCCAGCACCGGGTGCAGCCGCGGAGCGGCGCCAGCGGAGGGGCTCCCATGCTCCGCCTCCGTCCGGGGCAGCCAGTACGAGCGCCGGGCGAAGGGGTAGGTGGGCAGCGGGTGACGCCGGGGGGGACCCTCGGGATACAGCGTGGACCAGTCCACGTCCTGCCCCTCCACCCAACGCGCCGCGAGCTCGCGCAGCGCCGGGGCCTCCGTCCCGCGCGCGGACAGGGCGCGGGTGGCCTGTCCGGCGCGGCCCGTTCCCTGGAAGCTGTCCTCCGGAAGGGACGCGCCCTCCAGGTAGCGCCGCAGCTGCCCGCGCAACGCCTCCAGGCTCGAAGCGACGAACGCCAGCCGCGCCGCCATGGGCTCGCCGCGGATCTGCGACGAGTAGGCGATCTGACTCAGGCTGGCCCGGGGCGCCGTGCCTCCGGAGGCGGCCTGCCGTTCGACGAAGCGCAGGAGCCGCTCGGCGTAGGGGCGGAGCCGGTCTTCCTTGTGCGCGGACAGGACGACCAGGCAGGGCCGTTCAGTCGCCGGGAGCGCGGCCCGGGGCGCCACGTACTCCTCGAGGATGACGTGGGCATTGGCACCGCCCGCGCCAAAGGAGCTCAGCCCCGCGCGTCTGGGGGCGGGCTGTCCCGCGCGGGTCGTGGGCTCCGGCCAGTCGCGCAGCTCCTGTTGGACGCGGAAGGGCGTGGCCGCGAAGTCGATGAAGGGGTTGAGCCGCCGCGCGTGCAGGGACGGGACGAGCTTGCGATGGCGCAGCTGGAGCAGCACCTTGGTGATGCCGGCGACGCCCGCGGCGGCCTCCAGGTGACCGACGTTCGACTTCACGGACCCGATGGCGCAGCTCCACCCCGGCGCGGTCCTGCCCCGGAAGGCCTTGCCCAGGCCGGAGATCTCGATGGGGTCTCCCAGGCTCGTGCCCGTGCCGTGCGCTTCGATGTAGCCGATCGTGTCGGGCTCGACGCCCGAGCGCTCCAGCGCCTCGGAGATGAGCGTGGCGTGGACGTCGGGATCCGGGACGGTGTAGCCGTTGGCGCGGCCGCCGTGGTTGAGCGCGGTCGTGCGGATGACGCCGTGGATGAAGTCCCCGTCGGCCTCCGCGCGCGACAGGGGCTTGAGCAGGACCGCGCCCACGCCTTCGCCCGGGACGTAGCCGCTGCCCCCTTCGCCGAACGCGCGGCACCGGCCGTCACCGGAGAGCATGCGGTGCTCGCTCAGGAACACGTACTTGCTCGGGTGCAGCATGAGGTTGACGCCGCCGACCAGCGCCTGTTCGCACTCGCCGCGCAGCAGGCTCTCGCGGGCCAGGTGCAGCGCGGTCAGCGACGACGAGCACATCGTGTCCAGGGCCAGGCTGGGGCCGCGGAAGTCGAAGAAGTAGGAGACGCGGTTCGCGATGGACGCGGCGAACGAGGAGGGCGCGACGGGGTGCCCCTGGAGGGTCTCCTCCAGGCCCAGCAGCGCGTACTGCCCCCACATCACGCCGACGAACACGCCCACGCGCCGGCCCCGGAGGGCCCGGCCCGGCTGGCCCGCGTCCTCTATCGCCTGCCAGGCCGTCTCCAGGAACAGCCGCTCCTGGGGGTCCATGAGCTCGACCTCGCGCGGCGACAGGTTGAACAGGCGCGCGTCGAACTGATCAATGTCCTGGAGGAATCCGCCCCACTTGCCCTGGGTGGTTCCCGGGCGGCTGCCGGTGGGATCGAACCAGCGGTCGTGATTCCAGCGCTCCTTGGGAACTTCGGTGATGCAGTCCTGCCCGGCCTGGAGGTTCTCCCAGAACGCGTCCAGGTCCCCTGCCCGCGGATAGCGCCCCGCGATCCCGATGATGGCGATGGGTTCGTCCAGGCGCGGGAGCGGCGAAGGCGCCGCGGGCGCGGGGACGTCCTGCCGCGTGGGCGCGGGCACTCCCGCGCTTCGTGGAGGGGCCTGCCGGAGGACGAGCCCCGCCACGCCCTGGGCATGGTTGCGTTCGAGGTAGGCCGCCAGCTCGCGCAGGGTGCTGTGCTCGAAGAGCAGCGTCGGGTAGAGCTTGCACTCGAGGTCCTGCTCCAGCCGCCGCACGACCCGCAGCAGGTGGGTCGAATCCAGCCCCTGGGAGTAGAAGTTCTCCGCGTCGTCGAGCGTCTCGGGCGCCACCGACAATTCGGAGGCGAGCAGGCCGCGCAGGGAGTCCAGGACGGAAGAGGGGCTCGCCCCTGTCGTGGGGGCCGCCGGCGCGGCTTGAGGCTCCGGGGCCCGCGCAGCGCCTTCGGTTCGTCGCAGGCGGGAGATGAGGGCTTCGGAGCGGATGCGCTTGGTGGACAGCTTGCGGAGGGACGCGAGCCGGTGCCCGTCCGGCGAGTAGAAGTCGATGACGCTGTGGAAGAGGTCGTCGGCCACCAGTCCGGTGCTGGACTCGCGCACGTGGACGAACACGCGTTCGCCCAGGGCGCGCACGGCGCGGAACGACTCGATGTGGATGGGGATGAACGGCTGGAGGGCCAGCTCCGGCCGCTGTTGCATGAAGAGGAACGGCAGGAGCGTGGAGCTGTCCAGGAGGACGGGGTGGATGAGGAAGTCCTCCAGGTGCTCACGGGCGGGCGGGCTCAACTGGAGCGCCGCCAGCACGCCGCCGTCGTGGAAGTAGAGCCGTCCCTGGCCCTTCATGAACTCCAGGTGCTCGATGGCAGCGCCGCGCGCGTACACGTAGGCGTCGTCCACGTCCGCGGTGCGCGTGGCCTGCTTCATCAAGGCCTCCACGTCGAGCCGGCCCTCGAAGGGCTCTTGGGTGACGTGGACCTCGCAGCGGAAGTTCTCGACGGCGCCCGCCGCGCTCCCGCCGCCAGCGGGGAGGGGGCTGCTCTCCGCGACCACCCGCCAGTGCCGGGCGTCCGCGTCCTGGGGCTCGAAGCGCAGGCGCACGCGCCGGTCGAACTGCTCCGTGGTGGCGATGGGTTCGCTGAACAGGACGTTGCGAAGCTCGACCGCCGGGATGTCGAAGCCGCGGGCCTTCAGGGCTCGGAGCACCAGGTCCAGGAAGACGACTCCCGGCAGGATGCGGACTCCGTGGACCCGGTGATCCCGGACCAGCGGATCTTCATGGCTGATCGTGGTGCTGCACTCGAACGCGTGTCGCAAGTGGGGCACGGTGTTTTATCCTGGAGACCGTGCAACATAACTCAGCGTGTTGTTTTGTTGGGGCGAAATATTTTAATATGCGTGGACGGGGCGCGATGGGGATTTCAAGAAATGCTTGAGCCGGGAGAAACATTCGGCGGGAGATGGGATGCATTTGTCACAATAACTGACTGCTGCGCTTGTTTGCCTGAGAGCCGACGCCGTGAGGTTTCACGGGGCACCGGGCCTTGAGCGCGAACCCTTCGGGTCCGGCTTGAAATATGGGGGGGGAAGTAGCGGGAGAAGTTCCTGGCGGGGGCCGAGGCGAATCTCAAGAATCGTGGGCCCGGCTGCGAGCCCAGGAGGGGCGCGCCTCAAAGGCCCGATGCCTGCGGCGGATGTGCCAGGTGGGGCTGCTAGCGCCAGGCCGTGCCCGCCGGTTGCTCGGGGCACGCCACCTCGACGGCACGATGACCACCGACAATCCCGACGTTATGGCGCAACTGCTCTGAGAGGTACCTTTGCCACCGTGGAGCAACGATGGCAGGTCCGCGCCCGCCGAGCACGGCCGACGTCCGCCTCCAAGCGCTCCGGCACGTCGTTGGCCGGACGGTTACGTCCACGCGCTGTCAGAAGGCGATGAGATGAGTTCGCAGGCCATGCCCCTTGGTTTGAGAATGCTCCAATCCGGCCATCAGCAGTGCAGTCCGGACTCTTGTTGAGTGCAGTTACCTGTCGTCACGATGCCCAACAGCCGGAAGGGTTAGTTGAGCGCTCTCGGCTTTGGCTTCGTGCTCAACGGGAGTGAGGCCGTTGAGCGGAGCGAGACGCGAAATGATGGTTTCCTTGCTTTCCTCTGGGGTCCGAGCAGGAGTCTTGTTGATGACTTCGTCTATTCTTTTTTTGAATACAGAACTCAGGTGGGTGCTTGTGTCTAATGGGTAGCCCACGGCTCGCGTGAAGTAGGCGGCAATTTTCATTGCAAGGTGAAGGAGTGTCTTGTCGCTAATCGTGTTGAGGATTTTCTCGTTTCCAGACAAGACGTACAGTGAGACGCATCGTAGTGCCTGTGGGCATTGAAAGGCATAGTGAGGCGCCTCAAGCATTGTCCGGAGTAGTTCAAGGAACCGGTCCCACTCAGGCAAACCGAGAGGTGCCTGGGTTTTTGAGCCCTTGGCCTGTGCCAGTTCGGACCGCATACGGTTGTAGAAGTCGTATTGTTCGCGGCCGCCCCAGATAATCATCCTCGCTGCTTCATCCAAGTCGGTCCGTTCCGTAGGTTTAATGTGTCGCCGGAATATCGTGCCTACCAGCGTGGCGAATGGAACGGCAAAAGAAGAAGCTCCCTCTAGAGCGAGGGCAAGATGATCAGTGCGTCTTGGATCAATTTCTCCACGGATGTCACGAGCCTTGCCTAAAGTCATGCGCAGGAGCATTGCGTGATCAGTTGTTGCCCAGGCATCCGAGAACACCCAGCGAAGATATTCGCGAAGCTGCGGGAATTTTTCGGCAGTCTTGTCTCGAAGTTCCTCGATCAACTCCGTTGACTCGGGAAAGTTATTGGACCCGGATGGGTAGACGATTGCCTTGTCGTAATCGGAAAATTCGTCTTCCTCTAAGAGGAGTATTCGTCGCTCATCTGCGAAGAGCTTGTGGTCGCGTTCAATTCGGCTGTTGGGCTCACGTTTTAAGAGTACAACACCGGTTGTTGCGCCGAATGCATCCATGAGCCCTGATGCCCATAGGACGCGATTGACCGGCGACTCCTTTTTTCGAGTTTTGCAATCTCCGATCACATAGCGCCACCGTAGTTCTGATGATGGGCGAATTCCAAGGACATCAATGTCCGTTACCGGAGCGGCATGCCGCGACACAGCCCCGTCTGGAACAACTGGAACTTCAAGCTGCGCCATCCAGCCTTGGGAGCGAAAATGTCGATACAATGCTTCTTTCTGTGCACGATCCTTGAGCACTATCGCCTCCTTAGTAAAAGACTGTCGATGGCAAAATTTGCTTCTTCGTCGGCCTGTATGATTTTGCAGGATGCGAGCGACTTGCGCGCAAGGAGTGGCTCGACGTATTGCTCGCCTTGGCGCATGGCCAGAATCAATTCCTCATCGGAGGCTGGTTGGTCATTGGGGCCTGAGAGCAGTTCTATTGCGATCTGTACTGTTCTGATGTTGTCGGGGTTTTGGATTAGTTCGAGCCTAGCTCTTCCGTCGCCTGTGATTACTAGTCTGCCAACTCCATGTTGGGCTACTGCTCGATACTGCTCCATGGCTTCGCTATTTGAGCCTAAGTAGCCGTCGCGGAGCAGGGCTTTTAATAATGAAACGGGGTATCTGATCGCGAAATTGCGAGCCAGAAATTGGCCCTGCCTTACGGCTGCGGCAAGCGCCAATGCGTTGTTGAATAGTTGAGTTTCATGTGGGACGAGTCGGGTGTGGCCAGGGCGAGGGCCGAAGATGAAATGATTTTCTCCCGAATGTTCTGTTCGGACCGATGGTGGAGGAATGAATCCCTCTCCGGCGAGTGCTCTGATGAGAGCAATGTCTTTGTCGTCGAGCGACGTTCCGCCCAGATCCTTGCGTTCCGCTATGATCTTAAGGGGGTAGCCTTGGTTTTTTTTGACTAGATTAAGAATCTTTCCGAGCCGGGTCGAGCCTGCTTGTGCCGTCAGGTCGGCAAGCGCCTGTGGGTCTTCCGCGAAATAGGCAGGAGAAATGAATACGTCCTGGCCGCGTGCTCTCTTGGGGATGACAAACCCGGCATCTTGGCCGATTTGGAGTATGCGATTGGTGGCTCTTTTCTCGGCGCCAAAGCCTGCAATCTCCTCCCGAGTGATTGGGCCTCGGCCGAGGCTTTGCATTAATTTCAGGGTGAGTTGCTCGTGCTCGTTTAAATTCTGACTAGAGGTGCTCGCCTCTCCGAGGTCTTTGTAGAGGTCTTGAAAAAATGGAATATCCGGAAGGATTGTCTTGATGGTTGAGCCTTCCATGATTAGGTCAACCATTTCTGCTTCGTGAAGTAGCTCTATCGCTGGGCGAACCTCCCCAGGTTGAAGTCCGAGGCGATGTACTGAGACCTCACGAAGTAAGCCATAACTTACCGGTGGTATACCTCGTAGGTTTACGGCGAGTCTGACTGCTGCACCAAGGATGGTGAGCAGTTCAAACTCCGATGCTCGAGACGTACCTGATGCAACCAGGATGTCGTGAGAACGGACTGCAACCTCGTCCTGTTCCATGGTTCTACCCCCGCCTAGCCTTAAACCGGCTCACGGAAGCTTACTTTGCGCGCCGCTGAAATGCATAGGTCCAAGCATTCCATGGTGCACTTGGGCTTAAGGACGCGCATGCAAATGTGGTTCTGGGTCTTTGGGTACCCGGGTTGAATTGTTCATTGGGCGTTCGTTAAACGTCTTCCGTGTGTTTGTTTGGAGACAGGGGCACTGGTTTGACCTTGTCTAAACGGCGGATCGCACCGCCTCACGGATCGCACCGGACTCCACCAGCGCCGTGACCGCAGAGATGTCGTGATGCAGCTCGCGGTCCCGGTCCATGTGGGGAACCTTGCCGCGGATCAGCTCATACGCCGCCAGCACGCCCTTGCCGGGCTTCACCGGCTGACGGAAGTCCAGCGCCTGCGCCGCGACCAGCAGCTCAATGGCCAGACACGAACGCGCGAACTCCGACACCTGACGGCCCTTCAGCGCCGCCGTCATGCCCATGGACACGTGGTCCTCTCGGCCCGCGGAGGAGGGAATCGAGTCCACCGACGCCGGGTGGCTCAGGATGCGCGACTCGGCCACCAATGCCGCCGCGGTCACCTGCGCAATCATGAACCCGGAGTTCAACCCGCTGTTCTTCGCCAGGAACGCGGGCAGACCCGACAGGCTCGGGTTCACCATCTGCTCCACTCGCCGCTCGCTGATGCTCGACAGCTGCGTCAGCGCCATGGCCACCACATCCATCGCCAGCGAGATGGGCTGACCGTGGAAGTTGCCTCCGGAGATGATGCTCTCCGTGTCCGCGAACACCAGCGGGTTGTCCGTCCCGCTGTTCACCTCCACCTCCAGGATGCGCCGCGCGAACGCCAATCCCTCTCGCGCCGAGCCGTGCACCTGCGGGATGCACCGGAGGCTGTACGGGTCCTGCACCTTGCTGCAGTTGACGTGCGTCTCCACCAGCTCGCTGCCCTTGAGAATCCGGCGCAGGTGGTCCGCCACCGCCTTCTGACCCGCGTGCGGGCGCACCGCGTGGATCTCCGGCAGGAACGGCTTGTGGCTTCCCAGCAGGCCCTCCACCGTCATCGCTCCCGCGATGTCCGCCACGTCCGCCAGCAGCTCCGCTCGCAGCTGCGTCAGCGTCCCCACCGCGCACATCGCCTGCGTGCCGTTGATCAGCGTCAGGCCTTCCTTCGCCTCCAGCACCACCGGCTTCAGGCCCGCCTTCTCCAGCGCCTGCTTCGACGGCATCCGCACGCCCTCGAAGAACGCCTCGCCCTCGCCAATCAGCACCAGCGCCAGGTGCGCCAGCGGGGCCAGGTCTCCGGACGCGCCCACGCTTCCCCGCTCGGGGACCACCGGCACCACGTCCTTGTTCAACATGTCGATGGCCAGCCCCAGCGTCTCCATCCGGATGCCGCTGAAGCCCTTCGCCAACACGTTGCACCTCAGCAGCAGGAGCACCCGGGCCTCCGGCAGGGGCAGCGGATTCCCGACGCCACAGGCGTGCGACAGGATGAGGTTGCGCTGCAGGTCTCGCAGGTCCTTCCGGTCGATTCGCACCTCCGCCAGCGTGCCGAAGCCCGTGTTGATGCCGTAGGAGGGCGTGTCCCCGGCCGCCACCCGGTCCACCAACGCCCGGGAGGCCTGCACGCGCTTCGCGGCTTCGGGGGCGAGCTCGACCGTGACTTCGTGGCGGGAGACCTGGAGGATCTCCTCCAGCTTCAGGGTGTCACCATCGATGAGGAGGCGGGTGCGGGACATGTGCGGGCTACTCCGGGTATGCGGCTTGAAAGTCGTTGGGCCACGAACGCTAGCGGATTCGCGGCAGGCAGGTTGAGGGCCCTTTACACCCAGGCCCCGGCGCTCATATAGCCTGCGCCCGTCCGTGCAGGGAGGTCGCAAACCCCGTGGCCCTCATCGTCCAGAAGTACGGCGGTACCTCGGTGGGTGACACCGAGCGCATGAAGAACGTCGCGCGCCGCTGCATCGCCGCCCAGAAGGCTGGCCATGACGTCGTGGTGGTCGTCTCCGCCATGTCCGGTGAGACCAACCGCCTGCTCAAGCTCGTGTCGCAGATCACCGACCGGCCCGACGAGCGCGAACAGGACGTCGTCGTCGCCACCGGCGAACAGGTGTCCATCGGGCTCGTCGCCATGGCCATCCATGCGCAGGGCGGGGAAGCCGTGAGCTTCCTCGGCCACCAGGTGCGCATCGTCACCGACAGCACCTTCTCCAAGGCGCGCATCAAGAGCATCGACGCGGAGCCCATCCGCGCCGCGCTGAAGCAGGGGAAGATCGTCGTCGTCGCCGGCTTCCAGGGCGTGGACGAGACGGGCAGCGTCACCACGCTCGGCCGCGGTGGCTCCGACACGACGGGCGTCGCGCTGGCCGCGGCGCTCAAGGCCGACGCGTGTGAAATCTATACGGACGTCGACGGCGTCTACACCACCGACCCCAACGTGTGCCCGGCCGCGAAGAAGCTGGACCGCATCACCTACGAGGAGATGCTGGAGCTGGCCAGCCTGGGCGCCAAGGTGTTGCAGATCCGCTCGGTCGAATTCGCCATGAAGTACAAGGTGCCCCTGTGGGTGAAGTCTTCCTTCACCGAGGATCCGGGCACGCTCGTCTGTGAGGAGGACGCATCCATGGAGGACGTGCTGGTTCGAGGGGTCGCCTACGATCGGAACGAGGCGAAGATCACCGTGGTGGGCGTGCCGGATCAGCCGGGCGCCGCGGCGAAGCTCTTCGGGGCGCTCGACGCGAAGCACATCGTGGTGGATCTCATCGTGCAGAACCTGTCCCGCGACGGGCGCACCGACGTCACCTTCACCGTCGCCAAGTCGGACTTCGCCAAGGCCCACGAGGTCGTGAAGCAGGCCGCGCAGGACGTGGGCGCCACCGGCGTCGAGGTGGATGACACCATCGCCAAGGTGTCCATCGTCGGCGTGGGCATGCGCAACCACTCGGGCGTGGCGGCTCGGATGTTCCAGACGCTCTCCCAGGAGGGCATCAACATCCAGCTCATCTCCACGTCGGAGATCAAGACCTCCTGTGTGATCCACACGAAGTACACGGAGCTGGCGGTGCGCGCGCTGCACACGGCCTTCGGGCTGGACGCGCCGCCCCCCGTGACGGCCACGCCCACCGTGTCGGAAGTGGACGCGCTCCAGGGGCAGAAGGCCTGAAGCGGTTCGGGCGCACGTCCGCGCTCGCGGCGCTGTCCCTGGGGCTGCTCGCCCTGGGCTTCACCGCCCGGGCGCGGTGGCCGGATTCTCGGCCCTCGCTCGACTGCCCGCCGGAGGCCGTGCGGCTGGACCCGGCAGGGCTGGCCACGTGTGGTCCGGGGGCGGTGCCCAAGGGGGCGCAGGCGCTCGCGCTGGGGCTCAAGCTGGACCTCAACGCCGCCTCCGAGTCGGAGTTGGCCCTGTTGCCCGGTGTGGGGCGTGACCTGGCCAAACGGCTGGTGTCCGCCCGCGAGGAGCAGGGCCGGTTCTCGAGCTGGGAGGACGTGGACGCGGTGCCCGGTGTGGGCGCTGCCAAGTTGGAGACCCTCCGGGCAGCCACCGTGCTGGACGCGGCGCCGGCCGATGGGGGCGTGTGGTAAGCACGGCCGGTGCAGATCGCCTGCCCGCAATGCTCGATGCAGTACGTGCTGGATGCCCGACTCCTGCCGCCAAGCGGCGCGTCGGTGCAGTGCACGCGGTGTGGCCACGTGTTCATGGCTTCGCCCACCGGCGTCATGGCTCCCGCGCCGAAGATTCCTCCGGCGGGTGGGGGAGACCGGACGGGCGCGCAGTCGTCCACGCAGATCTTCGGCGGTGAGAGCGCTTCCAACCTGAAGTCCACGAACCTGTTCGCGGGTTCCACCACGGCCTCCGGGTCGTTCGTTCCACAGCCGACTCCGGCTTCGGGCGCGCTGACTTCGTCCGGCGTGATTCCTCCGCCTCCGTCCATCGCTCCGGTCGCGGCGCAGGCTCCCGTGGCGTCCGGCGCACAGGCTGCGGCGGTGATGGGTACGACGCGGGCCTTCGGGGCGGTGGGGCCCGGTGTGGGAACTCCTCCTCCCGCGGCGCCGCCGGAGCAGGGTGCGGCTCCTGGGTCGACGACGCGCGCGTTCGGCGCTGTCTCCGCGTCGTCCTCGGGTTCGTTCCGCCTCGCGGAGCCCGGCTCTTCATCGCGTGGGCCGGAGGGTGGGGGAGCGACGCGTGCGTTCGGCGCGGTGCCGGGTCCCGCGCCTTCGGGTGCCGCCGACGCGGCCATTGGAGCAACGCGTGCGTTCGGCGCGGTGTCGGGTCCCGCGCCTTCGGGTGCCGCCGATGCGAGCATTGGAGCGACCCGTGCGTTTGGCGCGGTGTCGGGCCCCGCGGATTCCGTTTCGGTGTCGGCCTCTCCGGTTTCCACCGCTCCCCGTTCCTTCGAGAGCATCTCGCCTTCGGGCGACCCCGCGGATCCACCGTGGTCGGCGGCTGGAGGCTCGCGCTCCAAGCTCGTTCCGGATGGCCACGGTGACGCGCCCTGGGCGACCTCTTCGCCGACCGCGACCGTCTCCCTGCCCGACGACGACGCGCCCTTCGCTCGCACCGAGCCCTCGAAGCCCGCGGTTTCGCCTTCCGGTGCGTCGGTGCTCGGGGGCGGACTGGACCGGCCCCTTCCTTCCCGGAAGCCCTCCGGCGACCTGCCCCCGGAGCTGCTCGGCGCGTCTTCCCGCGCCGACGCCATCGTCGTCGAGGACGGCAGCCGGCGTTCCTCCGGGATGAGCTGGGTGCTCCTCGGGCTCACGGTGCTCGCGGGCATCGCCCTGGCCGGGTACCTGGCGTATCCCGTCTTCCGCGACCGCAACTCGGCCATGCCCGTGGAGGCCGTGACGAAGAAGGAAGAGGCCGTGCGGGCCCTGCGCCTCGATGACGCTCCCGCGCGCGAACAGGCCATCCAGAACCTCAAGGTCCTGGCCACCGCCCACCCGAAATACGCCGAGGTCCAGGCCGAGCTGGCCGTGGCCTACACCCTCCAACTGGGCGACCTGCACGCAGAGCTCGACCGGCTGAACCTCCAGGCGGCCGCGATCAAGCGGGAGATCGATGCGGTCACCACCGCGAAGTCGTCGCCGAACTGGATGGGCCAGTCCAACGCGCTCCATGACGACCTGCGCGCGACCGAGCGCGACATGCAGCCGCTGCGCACCGACATCGCCGAGCGGCGCAAGGCGCTCGACGCGCTGATGGAGACCCTCCGGGCCGCTCCGGACGTGGAGCCCGCCGCCACCGTCGCCGCGCGCCTCAAGGCCCAGGCCCTCTACGCCGCGGTGACCGGTGCCCCCAACGCCCTGGGCCTCGCGGAACGCCTGCGTCAGGTGGAGCTCCCGCCGTCCTGGAGCATCCTCGCCCGCGCCGAATACGCCCTCAGCTCCGGCACACCCGCCACCATCGAGGCCGTGTCCGGGGAGCTGGAAGCCCTGCGCGCGCAGGACCGGTACCTCTTCCGAGCCTTCGTCCTGGGCGCCCGGCTGGCCATCCGCCAGGGCGACCCGGACACGGCCCGGAACCTGCTGGACGAAGTGGTGGCGCTCAACCCCAAGCACGACCTGGCCAGGCGCATGCTCGCTCAAACCGCGGCCGCCGAGCCCTCGCCCTGAAACGTTGACCGGATCACCTCCGCCTCACCCTGGAGAAACTCCAGTCCTTCCCGGGGGCTCGGTGGCTCCCTCGCCCTGAAGTCCCTCTGGACGCCCAGGCATGCACCTTGCTTCGTCCCTGGGTGTCGAGGACTCGGGGTTCGGAGGGTGGGTCGATGGCGGAGGTCTTCTTCTGGTGCGCGGCGCTTGCGCTCGTGCACACTTATTTTCTCTATCCCTTGAGCCTGTTCGCCCTGGAGGGCGCGGCCCAGGTCCTCCAGAACCTGCGCAAGATGCGCTCGGGTGAGGCGGCCAGCGCGGGCGTCAAGGCCGGGCCGTTGCCCTCGGTGAGTCTGGTGGTGGCCGCCTACAACGAGGCGGACTGCATCGAGTCCAAGCTGCGGAACAGCCTGGCGCTGGACTACCCGGCGGACCGCTTCGAGGTCGTCATCGGTTCGGACGGCTCCACGGATGGCACGGACGGCCTCGTGCAGAAGTGCGCGGATCCGCGCGTGCGCCTGTCGCCCGCGGCTCGCGCAGGCAAGACGACGGTGCTCAACCGCTGCATCCCGTCCGCGCACGGCGACATCGTGCTGCTGTCGGACGCGAACACGATGATCGACGCGGACGCGGTGCGGAAGATCGTCCGCCACTTCGAGGATCCGGAGGTCGGCGCCGTCTGCGGCAAGCTGCGCCTCTACAACCCCACGAAGCAGGACTACGAGGAGAGCGCGTACTGGAGCTACGAGTCCCTCATCAAGATGTACGAGGGCCGGCGCGGCGCGGTGGTGGGGGCCAACGGCGGCCTCTACGCCATCCGGCGCTCGCTCTTCACCCAGCTGCCGCCGTCCACCATCGTGGATGACTTCGTGATTCCGCTGCGCATCCTGGAGAGCGGCTTCAAGGTCGTCTACGAGGAGGGCGCCGTCGCTCACGAGGAGACGACGGAGGACTACGGCAAGGAGTTCGGCCGGCGCGCGCGCATCGCGGCGGGCAACTTCCAGAGCCTGGGCCTCGTGCCCGGGCTGCTGCTGCCCACGGCGGGCTTCGCCGCGTTCGCCTTCTGGTCGCACAAGCTCCTGCGCTGGTGCGCTCCGGCGCTGATGGCGCTGGCGCTCGTCGCCAACCTGTTCCTGCTCGACAGCGTGTTCTACCGCGTCACGCTGGGCGCGCAGCTGGGCTTCTACGCCCTGGCGTACCTGGGCCGCTCCGGCGTCTTCAAGAGCGGCGCCGCGAAGAAGGCCACGTCCATCGCGTACTACTTCGTGACCATGAACGCGGCCATCGCCGTGGGCTTCTGGCGCTTCCTGCGCAACTCGCAGCGCGCCGCGTGGGACCGCACGGCTCGCGTGCCGACCTCCACGTCGACCTGACCTTCAACCGCTTTGGCAGTCCAGGCCCGCTGGTTCCCCGCGGCGCTCCGGCTGGTTCCGGAAGCGCACGGAGGGAATCGGCGGGCCTTCCTTTTTCAGCGCGCCGCCACGGCCAGGGGCTTCGCCGGGCCGGAGGGCAGCACGCTGCCGAACGCGGCGAAGAGCTGACCGGTGAGCACGTGCGGCTGACCGGGGCCGGGGCTTCGCAGCATGTCGTTGAGCACCTCGCCCGTCTTCGGATCGCGGGCCATGTGGGGGCGCGCCAGGTTCATCTGGTAGCGGACCACGCCGCGCTTCACCCGGTGGATGACGGTGACCGTGCCGTCCGCGTCCACGCCGTCCACCAGGCCCACGTGGGTGAGGCCGTCGTTGCGCCGGCCGTCGCGGTTCTGATCGTACGTCTCGCGGAAGAACACCAGGTCACCCGGCACGGGGCGCCCGCTCGTGTACACGCGGCCGTTCGCCTGGGCGTAGCGGTACATCGCGGTGACGCCGTTGTCCCCGGGCTTGAGGGTGCCCCGGAACTTCACGCCCGCCTGGGAGTAGGTGGCGTCGATGAGCGCCGTGCAGTCCGCCGGGTAGCGCTTGCCGTTCACCTGCACCGACGACTGACCCACCAGCGCGCGCGCCGTGGCCAGCACGCGCTCGCGGGGATTGGCCGAGGGGGCAGGGCTGGCCGTCTGCTTCGCGGGCGTGACGCGCGCCTTCGCCGGGGCCTTCTTGGCCGGGGCCTTCGCCACCGCCGGGGCCTTGCTCGGAGCGGAGGTCTTCGCGGGGGCGCTGTCACGGACCGCCACCTCCTCGGACAGCGCGGCGCGCGGGAAGGCCGGCGGGGAGGCGGAGCGGTAGCGCACGGCATCCGACGCCACCCAGGCCCCCGTGGGAGAGCCCGTCGCACAGCCCGTCGTCATCGCCAGCATCGCCATCCATGCGCCCAGCTTCATGGCCACCTCGTCCTGTAGCGTCCTGGGACAGAGGCTCCCTCCGCTGGCGCGTGTAGGCAAGAAAACCACCCAGGCAACCGGGCGGAGCGGCTCGGGTTTTCGGCCGGGGGCGGGTGGGGTATTGCTGAAGGGG
>NZ_RAWQ01000213.1:0-18602 GCF_003668965.1 Corallococcus sp. AB030 | reverse complement strand
GGGGGCAGGGACAGCGGCGGGCGCGGTCGTCTGCGCGGGGGCGGCGGCCGGGGCCTCACGGCGGCGGGGGCCATTGCGCGACTCGGTCTCCGCGCGCAGCCGGGAGTTCTCCGTCAGGGCCTGCGCCAGCTCCGCGCGGGTCTGCTCCAGCTGCATGCTGGCGTTGCGCTCCACCTCGGCCCGGGCCTTCACCAGGTCGTTCGAGCCCTTCTCGCCTTCCTTCTGCTCGAAGAGCTTCCGCTTGGTCTGCTTGAGCTGCTCCTTGACCTCCTGGAGCTGCGCGCGCTGCTCGTCCAGCTCCTTCTGCTTGCGCTGGACCTCCGATTCCGCCTTCGCGCGCGCCTTGCTCTCGGACTCCAGCTCGCCCCGGAACGACGGCGCGGAAGAGGAAGAGGAGAGCGAGGGACGGCCCGCGTTGGCACCAGCGCCGCTCTTGTCTCGGAAAAGCAGCAGACCGAGCGTCACCGCGAACCCGATCGATACGAGAATGAGTGCAAACAGCAAGGGAACGACCTCCACAGAAGGATGCAAAAAGCGGGGCAGCCTACCGCTGGGACATGGCGCGTCAAGGCTTCACTGGCAGGCAACCCGGCGGGCCCCACCCGACGCGCCGGCCGGGCCGTGGCGCCCGCCTGCATTCCGACTCCCCCGTCAGCGCCATCCTGGGGCACGCTCGCTCCCCATGGCGCACCTGGAGCTGAAGCCGAAGCGGGACGTGTCGAGCTTCCGCAAGCTCGCCATCGGTAGCTGGGCGACCGCGTATGACCCCACGGTCTACGGCACGCTGACGGTGCGCATGGACGCGGCGCTCGCCTGGATGGACGCCTTCCACCAGCGCACCGGCGTGCGGCTCACCGCGACCCACCTGGTTCTCAAAGCCATGGGCGAAGCGCTGCGCCGCTGCCCGGACGCCAACGCGCTCCTGCGCTACCAGCGCATCTACCTGCGTCAGCGGATCACCGTATGCGCGGTGCTGCCAGGTGCGGATCAACGCGGCCTCACGCCCGTGCGAATCGAGGACGTGGACCAGAAGTCCGTGCACGAGCTGGCGCTGGAGGTGGAGTCCACCGCTGCGCGCGTGCGCGAGGGCCGGGACGCGCAGGTGGAGCAGGGCCGGAGTCTGCTCAAGCGCGTGCCGCACCTGTTGCTGCACCGCTTCACCGGGCTCGTGTCGTTCCTCACGTACACGTTGAACCTGGATCCATCGTGGCTCGGCCTGCCCAGGGATCCGTTTGGTGCCGCGGTGGTGGTGGACGTGGGCGAGCTGGGGCTGGACACGGCGTATCTGCCGCTCGCGCCCTTCACCCGCGTGCCCATCTTCCTCGCGCCCGGCGCGGTGAGGCAGGTGGCAGTGGTGGAGGAGGGGAGGGTGGTGCCCGGACACGTGATGAACATCAACGCGTCCTTCGACCACCGCTTCCTCGACGGCTACCACGCGGGCGTCATCGCCAACACGCTGCGCGAGATGCTGGAGCATCCGGTGGAGGCCTTCGGTCCGCTCCCGGATCCATCGGTGGAGTAGCCCGCCGTCAACGTTGGCCGCTCGCACGAGCGAAGCGCCCGGGAGGTTGGCCCACGCGCTTGCTGAACGCCGCGGTGAAGGTGCTCGCCGAGCTGTAGCCAACGCGCTCGGCCACCTCCGTGATGGAGAGCTCCTGGCCGCGAAGCAGTCCCCTGGCGACGGCCATCCGCCAGTCCAGCAGGTACTCCATCGGGGGCAAACCCACGGTGCGCGTGAAGCGCTCGAAGAACACCGTGCGCGAGAGCGCCGCGCTCTTCGCGAGCTGCGCCACGGTCCATGGACGCGTGAGGTGGCGGTGCATCTGCCGGATCGCGGGCGCGAGCCGCGCATCCGCCAGTCCGCGGAGGAGCCCCGGAGGTGTGTCGCCGCTCGGCGTGGACCGCAGCGCTTCGATGAGCAGCAACTCCACGAGCCGCGTGAGCACGAGTTCGCGCCCCGAGCGCTGTTCGCTCGTTTCGTCGCGGACGAGCTGGACCAGCGTGGACAGCCGCTCCACGCCGCGCACGTGCACCAGGATTGGGAGCAACGACACCATCAGGGCCGCGTCAGGCGAGTCGAAGACGAAATAGCCCCCAAGCAGTCGCACATCCGGGCGGCCACCACGCCGACCGTGACGCACCTCCCCGGTAGGGGAAGGGGCCACCTTGGGGTCGACACGTTCGGCAGTCACCGGCTCGAAGCCAGAGATGGTGAAGCCCGGCGTCGCCGGCAGCAGCACGAAGTCGCCCCCCTCGAGCGTGACGGCCGGATGCCCGTCGATGGCCAGTCGGCAGCTCCCTTCGAGCACGGCACAGAAGCTGGGCTGACCGAAGTCCGAGTAACGAACTCCCCATGCGCCCGCTCCGCTGATGCCCTTCGAGAAGATGGCCCTGGGCTGAAGCAGCGCGATGACTTCCGAAAGGGGGTCGGTCATGCCCGGACGCTATCAAAAGAAATGCGGACTCCGCGTAGTGGAGCGTCCTGATTGTCGCCGGTACCTTCAGAACATCAACGCCGCGCGAATCGCGGCCAAAGGAGACGGCATGAAGACGGTGCTCATCACGGGGTGTTCTTCCGGTTATGGACTCGAGACGGCTCGCCACTTCCACGCCCAGGGCTGGAACGTGGTCGCCACCATGCGAACGCCGCGTGAGGATGTGCTCCCTGCATCGGACCGGCTGCGCGTGGTGCCGCTCGACGTGACGAAGCCCGAGAGCATCGCCGCCGCGCTGGAGGCGAGCGGGCCCATCGACGTGCTCGTCAACAACGCGGGCATTGGGCTCATGGGCGCCTTCGAGGCCACTCCGATGACCACGGTGCGCGAGCTGTTCGAGACCAACGTCTTCGGCGTCATGGCGATGACGCAGGCGGTGCTGCCGCGGCTTCGCGCACGCAGGTCGGGAGTCATCGTGAACGTGACCTCCAGCGCGACCCTGGCCCCCATGCCGCTGGTGGCCGTCTACACCGCGAGCAAGGTGGCCATCGAAGGGTTCACGGAGTCGCTCGCCTTCGAACTCGCGGACTTCAACCTGCGCGTGAAGCTCGTCGAGCCGGGCTATTGCCCGGGCACCCGCTTCACGAGCAACGGCACCCCTCGGATGGAGGGGCTGTTCCCCGAAGCGTACGCGCCCTTCGCCCAGCGCATCTTCGCCTCGCTGGGACAGCCCTCCGCGGTGACACGCGAGTCCGACGTGGCCGAGGCCATCTGGCGTGCCGCGAACGACACGTCAGGGACGCTCCGCTTCCCCGCCGGGCCAGACGCGGTGGCGCTGGCCCGGTCGGCGTGAACGGCCGGGAGCCTGTCAGTACGCGTACTCCCAGCCACCACGGCCGCGAGTGCCCTGGCCCATCCGCGCGCTCATCTCGCGCAGCCGGCGCACGCGCTCCGGGATGGGCGGGTGCGTGGAGAACAGCGACATCACCCCGCCGTGGTGCAGCGGGTTGACGATGAACAGGTGCGACGTCGCGGGGGCCCGGTCATACGGCATGGCCTCCGCGCCGCGCTCCATCTTCAACAGCGCGCTCGCCAGCGCATCCGGGTCGCCGCACAGCTCCGCGCCCGTGGCGTCCGCGCCGTACTCGCGCGAGCGGCTCACCGCCAATTGCAGCAGCGTGGCCGCGATGGGCGCCACCAGCAGCAGGCCCAGGTTGGACAGCGCCCCGGCCACGCCACCGTCCCTGTCGTCGTCGCCGCGGCTGAGCATGCTGCCGCCGAACCAGAAGAGCATCTGCGCCGCGTAGCTGATGATGCCCGCGAGCGTCGCCGCCACCGTGCCGATGAGCGTGTCCCGGTTGCGCACGTGGCCAATCTCGTGCGCCAGCACACCCTCCAGTTCGCGCCGGTCCAGGATGTCCATGATGCCCGCCGTCACCGCGACGGCCGCGTGGCTCGGGTTGCGGCCCGTGGCGAACGCGTTCGGCTGCGCGGTGGGGAGCAGGTAGACCTTCGGCTTCGGCATGCCCGCGCGCGCGGCCAGCCGCTCCACCATCTCATGCAGCCACGGGGCCTGCTCGTAGGACAGCGGCTGCGCGCCGTGGATGGCCAGCGCGATGCGGTCGCTGAACCAGTACGAGCCGAAGTTCATCACCACCGCGAAGAGGCCCGCCATCATCAGCCCCTGCGCGCCGCCCAGCCGCTGGCCGATGACGAGCACCAGGGCCGTCAAGCCCGCCAGCAGGACGGTCGTCTTCAATGCGTTGCCCAGCCGGTGCCACCCGCTGCCCTTGAGCGCCGGTGCGGCCGGTCCTCGGGTTGTCATGTGGGGGTCACGCTGCGCCATGTTCCTCGTTCCGTGCCTTTCGCCCCGCCATGGGGGCCACACGAAACGTAAGCAGGAGCAGGGAGGCGTCAACGTAACGGGTCCAGGCTACCCCGGAGGCCCATGGCCCCGGCTGCCGCCCGTCCCAAAGGTAGAGCCGTCTTCAAAGATAGAAACGATCCGTCACGCCGGCCGTACGCTGGAGGATGGCGCTCCACCCGAGCCAGACGTCAATGCCACTGTCGCCCGCCTTCGACTCGCTCCCCAGGGCACCGAGCGAGCCCGTGCAGCCCGCCACCATGCCCAACCCGGACTCGCGCACGTGCTCCAGGAGCGTGCGCACGGTGGGCATGCCGCGCGCCTCGAAGCGGTCCGCCACGTCCTCGCGTCCGGCGAAGTCCGGTTCGTCCAACCTGTCCAACAGGAAGCGCTCCAGGGCCCACCAGAACAGGTACACCTCGACCCGCCGCCCGGCCGCCGTCGCCGCCGCCGCGATGGCGAGACCCTGGTGCACACGGTCATATTCGCCACTGTGCAGGAAGACGATGACCCTGTTGTCCGGCGTGCTCACGCGGTGGCTCATACCGTCCAGAAGACAGCGCGTCCATTCACACCCGGAGCGCGACCGGCGGGGCCCTTTGGCTTGCACCTCGGCCCTGGCGCTTGGTAGGAACCTAACGACCTTCCAGGCTTACAGGTTTTTTGCAGCGACAGCGCGGGTGGCTTTCAGCGACATGGGCGACGAGACGACAGCCAAGCGGAAGGATGCCCACCTCGACCTGTGCGCGACCGGCGATGTGGAACCGGCACAGAACTCCACGCTGCTGGAGTGCGTGCACCTCATCCACTGCGCCATGCCGGAGATGGCGGTGGAGGATGTGGACCTGTCCACGCCGTTCCTGGGCAAGCGCCTCCAGGCCCCGCTCCTCGTCACCGGAATGACGGGTGGCACGGACCGCGCGGGCGCGGTGAACCGGGACCTGGCGCTGCTCGCGGAGCGGCACGGCCTGGCCTTCGGCGTGGGCAGCCAGCGCGCCATGGCGGAGGACAGCGCGCGCGCGGCGTCGTACGCGGTGCGCGACGTGGCGCCCACGGTGGCGCTCCTGGGCAACATCGGGCTGTACCAGGCCATCGGGTTGGGCGTGGATGGCGTGCGGCGGTTGATGGACGCCATTGGCGCGGACGGCATGGCGCTGCACCTCAACGCGGGCCAGGAGCTGACGCAGCCGGAAGGCGACCGCGACTTCCGCGGCGGCTACCGCGTGGTGGAGGAGCTGGCGCGCGCGATGGGCGACCGGCTGATGGTGAAGGAGACCGGGTGCGGCATCGGCCCGGACGTGGCGCGGCGCCTGGTGGAGCTGGGCGTGCGCAACGTGGACGTCTCCGGGCTGGGCGGCACGTCGTGGGTGCGCGTGGAGCAGCTTCGCGCGGTGGGCTCGCAGGCGCAGGTGGGTGCGGAGTTCAGCGGCTGGGGCATCCCCACCGCGGCGGCCATCGCCAGCGTGCGCAAGGCGGTGGGGCCTGAGGTCCGGCTCGTGGCCAGCGGCGGTGTGCGCGGCGGGCTGGAGTCCGCGAAGGTGCTCGCGTTGGGCGCGGACCTGGCGGGCATGGCGCTGCCGCTGTTCCGGGCGCAGCAGCAGGGCGGGCTGCCGGCCGCGGAGGAGGCGCTGAAGGTCATCCTCACGAGCCTGCGGCAGGCACTGGTGCTGACGGGGAGCCGCTCCGTCGCTCAGCTGCGGCAGCGGCCTCGCGTGGTGACCGGCGCGTTGAAGGATTGGTTGGCGGCATTGTGATGCCGGGTGGATCCCAGGTTGGGAAGGAAGAACATGTCTGACACCGTGACGTCCCGGCTCGCCGGATTCCACAAGCTGCCCCTGGAGGAGCGCCTGGCGCGCATTGGCCAGATGTTCCGGCTGACCGAGGCGGAGCTGGACCAGCTGCGCGGTGAGAACGGCCTGGACCTGTCCATCGCCAACCAGATGATCGAAAACGCGGTGGGCACGTTCTCCCTGCCGCTGGGCCTGGGCCTCAACCTCAACGTCAACGGGCGCGACTACCTGGTGCCCATGGCCGTGGAGGAGCCGTCCGTCGTGGCGGCGGTGTCGTTCGCGTCGAAGATCGTCCGCGAGTCGGGCGGCTTCATCGCGGAGGCCGACGCGTCGATGATGATCGGCCAGGTGCAGGTCTCCAACTACGGAGACCCCGGCCACGCGTCCGAGAAGATCCTGGATGCGAAGGATGAAATCCTCGCCCTGGCGAACAGCTTCCACCCGGCCATGGTGGCCCGCGGCGGTGGCGCGAAGGACGTGGAGGTGCGCCTGCTGCCCGCGCCGGAAGGACCGCGCGGCGAGCCGCTGCTCATCGTCCACCTGCTCATCGACGCGCAGGAGGCGATGGGGGCGAACCTCATCAACACCATGGCGGAGGGCGTGGCGCCGCTGATCGAGCAGCTGACCGGCGGCCGGGTGTACCTGCGCATCCTGTCGAACCTGGCGGACAAGCGGCTCGCGCGCGCCACGTGCCGCATCCCGCTGCCTCTGCTGGCGGACTTCGGCCTGCCGGGAGAGGTCATCGCCGAGGGCATCGCGCAGGCGAGCCGCTTCGCGGAAGCCGACCCGTACCGCGCCGCCACGCACAACAAGGGCGTGATGAACGGCATCGACGCGGTGGCCATCGCCACGGGGCAGGACTGGCGCTCCATCGAGGCCGGTGCCCACGCGTTCGCGTGCCGCAAGGGGCAGTACCGCCCGCTGTCCACCTGGTACCTGGAGGAGGGGCACCTGGTGGGCCGCATCGAGCTGCCGCTGGCGCTGGGCCTGGTGGGTGGCCCCATCAAGATCCACCCGGGCGCGCAGGTGGCGCTCAAGCTGATGCGCGCGACCAGCGTGCGTGAGCTGTCCATGGTGTTCGCGGCGGTGGGCCTGGCGCAGAACTTCGCGGCGCTGCGGGCCCTGGGCTCCGTGGGCATCCAGAAGGGCCACATGGCCATGCACGCGCGCAGCGTCGCCGTCACGGCGGGCGCGCGCGGTGGGGACGTGGAGAAGGTGGCCAACCTGCTGGTGAAGGCCGGGCACGTGAAGGTGGAGAAGGCGCGGGAGATCCTCGCGAGCCTGCCGCCGGAGACGCCCGTCGTCGCCACCCTCACCAACGGCTGACGTCCGCCCCCGGGCGCTCCCTTGATGCGGGAGCGCTTGACGGGGCAGGGCGGTGCGCGGAATGAAGGCGCCCGCCCCCTTCGCGAGCCTGGTGCCATGACTTCCGCAATGAATCCCCTGGTCGCCTTCGGTGCTGGCAAGGTCATCCTGCTGGGCGAGCACAGCGTGGTGTACGGCTACCCCGCCATCGCCGGTCCCCTGACCATCGGCGTGGTGGCGCGCGGTGGGCCGTCGCGCTCGTGCGTGCTGGACGTGCCGGTGACGGCGGACGCGGCGCAGAAGCGGATGATGCGCAAGGCCTTCGCGCGCGCGGCGAAGCTCGTGGGCGAGCCGAAGGTGAAGGTCACGCTGGAGCCGCAGCTGCCGCTGTCCGCGGGGCTGGGCAGCTCCGCGGCGCTGGCGGTGGCCACGTCGCGCGTGCTGTTGCAGGCGGCGGGGCAGGCGCCCACGGCGAAGGCGACGGCGCGGCTGGCGTGGGAGATGGAGCAGGAGTTCCACGGCACGCCGTCGGGCGTGGACCACACCACGAGCGCGGAGGAGAAGCTCATCCTCTACCGGCGGGTGCAGGCGCCGGCGGGTGTCACGGGCCGCGCGCGCGAGTTGAAGAGTCCGCGGCCAGTGTCGGTGGTGGTGGCGCTGGCGGGCGCGCGCAGTCCCACGAAGCTGACGGTGGGGGCGCTGCGCGAGCGGCAGGCGCGGTGGCCGGAGCGCTACAAGCGGCTCTTCGGTCAGGTGGGGAGGCTCGTCACCGAGGCGGCGAAGACGGTGGAGGCGGGCGACCTGGAGGGGCTGGGGGACGCGATGAACGTCAACCAGGGCCTCCTGAACGCGCTGGGGCTGTCGTCACCAGCGTTGGAGGACATGGTGTTCCGGCTGCGCTCGCTGGGCGCGCTGGGGGCCAAATTCACCGGGGCGGGAGGTGACGGTGGCGCGGTCATCGGCCTCTTCCCCGAACCGGAGCCCGTGGTCGCGCAACTGACGCGTGACGGCGTGCGCTGCTTCGCGAGTCAGCTCGCGGGGCCGCGGGTCCAGGGAGACATTCCATGAAGGCAACGGTCCGGGCGCATCCCAACATCGCGCTCGTGAAGTACTGGGGAAAGCGCGACGAGGCGCTCATCCTCCCGCACCAGTCCAGCCTGTCGTTGACGCTGGCCCCCATCCACGTGACGACGACGGTGGAGTTCGGCGCGCCGTCGGACACGGTGGAGCTGCACGGCCACGTGGCCAAGGGCAGCGAGCGCGACCGCGTGCTGCGCCTGTTGGACGCGGTGCGCGTGCAGGCGGGGCGCGACCTGGGTCCCGCGAAGGTGGTGTCGCGCGGGGACTTCCCCATGGCGGCGGGCCTGGCCAGCAGCGCGGCGGGCTTCGCGGCGCTGGCGGTGGCGGGGCGCGCGGCGGCGGGGCTGCCCCAGGACACGCGGGCGTCCAGCATCCTGGCGAGGCGGGGCAGCGGCTCCGCGTGCCGCAGCGTGCAGGGCGGCTTCTGCGAGTGGATGCGCGGTGAGCGCGAGGACGGCGAGGACAGCTACGCCGTGCAGCGCTTCGACGCGGGCCACTGGTCGGACCTGCGCATGGTGGTGGCCATCCTCGACCGCGGCGAGAAAGAGGTGAAGTCGCGGGACGGGATGAAGAACACGGTGGAGACGAGCCCCTACTATCCGGCGTGGGTGAAGGACGCGGAAGCCGAAGTGCCCCGCGCCCGGGAGCTCATCGCGAAGAAGGACCTGGAGGCGCTGGGCGAGCTGTGCGAGCGCAACGCGTGGCGCATGCACTGCACGACGCTCTCCGCGGATCCGCCGCTGTCCTACCTGAGCCCGGCGACGCTGGGGCTCATCCAGCACCTGCGCGAGCAGCGCAAGAAGGGCGTGCCGGTGTGGTTCACGCTCGACGCGGGTCCGAACCCGGTGCTGCTGACGACCGCGGCCCACGAGGTCGCGGCGGAGGCCCTGGCTCGCGCCTGCGGAGCCGTGGACGTGGTGCGCTGCGTGCCCGGCGGTGACGCGACGCTGCTCACCGAGCACCTGTTCTGATGGACCGAGCGCTCTCCGCCCCGGGCAAGCTGTTCATCTCTGGCGAGTACGCCGTGCTGTGGGGCGGCGTGTCCCGCCTCGCGGCCGTGGCGCCGCGCACTGCCGCCTATGTGCGCAGGCGTCAGGACTCGCGCGTGCACATCTGCCTGGAGGAGGGGACGCTCCAGGGGCTCACCACGCCTCGCGGCGTGAAGTGGGACCGTGAAGTGCCCGCCGGCTTCTCCTTCGTCGCCCGCACGCTGGATGAAGCCCTGCGCGCGCACGGCCGCGCGAGCGTGGGCTTCGACGTGGCGGTGGCTCCGGGCGCGCTCGGCCCGGGCGGTCACAAGCTGGGCATCGGAGGCAGTGCGTCCGCGACGGTGCTCGCCGCGGAGGCCGCGCGCTTCGTTCTGGAAGAGAAGTTCGACGTCCTGAAGCTCGCCCTCACCGCGCACACGCTGGGACAGGGCGGCAAGGGCAGCGGCGGCGACGTGGCCACGAGCTTCGCGGGCGGTGCCGTGCGCTACCGGCGCTATGACATCACCGCGCTCGCGGACGCCGCCAACACCGGCCGCTTCAACGCCGCGCTCGCGGAGTCCCCTCCAGTGGACCTCTGGCGCATGCCCGTGCCGCGCGTGTCCATGCTCTACGCCTTCACCGGCGAGAGCGCGTCCACGAAGCTCCTCATCGGCCAGGTGGAAGCCCGCCTCGCGGACGCCGGGCGCAGGGCCTTCGTGGAGCGCTCGGACGCGTTGGGCCACACGATTGAAGACGGCCTGGGCGGCGGCGACTTCCGTGCCTTCTCCGAAGCCGTGAAGGCCCAGCACGCGCTGCTGCTGGAACTGGGCCCGCTGGAGACCGAAGGCATGCGCCGCGTGCTGGCCATCGCCGCGTCCTACCACTGCGCGGGCAAGCTCTCCGGCGCGGGCGGCGGTGACGGCTGCATCCTCTTCGCCCCGGACGCACAGGCGCGCGAAGCGCTGCGCGAGGGCCTGGAGTCGCGCGGCTTCCTCACGCTGACGCTCGACGTGGAACAGGGCGTGCGCGGCGAAGCGCAGACGGATGCGCGGCTTCGCGGCTGGGTGGACGCGCTCACGTGAAATCTGCGCGGCGCGCGCCCGGGTGCGCCGTTAGAACATGTGACCGAACGTGATGTAGAAGCGCTGACGGCCCGTCTCGGTGGAGCGCGCGTAGTCCATGCGCACCACGGCCGCGCGGCGCGAGAAGCGCAGGCCGCCGCCGATGCCCGGATGCCACTCATGCCACTTGCCGTCCGTCACACCCGGATGCCACACGCGGCCCAGGTCCAGGAACACCACCGCGCCCAGCGCCAGCGGCTGTCCGAAGAAGCCCATCCGCGCCGCCTGGAAGCGCAGCTCGGAGTTGCTGAACGCCTTCACGTTGCCGGCGAAGCGGTTGCGCTCGATGCCGCGCACGCTGCTCATGCCGCCAATGCCCTCGGACACGTTGACGCCGCCCGTGGTCATCCACTCGAAGAACGGCACCTCCCCGAAGAGCATGTCCAGCGTGAGCCGCTGCGCGAAGACGAGCCGCGGGGTGATGCGGATGTATCGGCGCTCGCTCAGCGTCACGCCCGCGTACTGGTAGCGGCTGAAGGTGGCCAGGCCCGACACGCGCAGCGCCACCTCCTCCACGCCGCCTGACGTCGGGTCGGCCTCGTCATCGCGCGTGTCCCAGAGCGCGCCCGCGAGCAGCTGCCCGCTGGGCCCGCCCTCGATGCCGATGGGCCGCTCCTGCGCCAGGATGGACGTCTCGTAGGGCGACACACGCGTGTAGCGCCAGCCGTAGCCCACGTACGACTGGAACGGGTGATTCTCACCGAACGGCCGCCCGCGCAGACGCACCCAGAGGCCCGGCGAGCCCTTGTCGTAGTTGTACCGCTGGTCGTCCACGTCACCCCGGAAGTCCGGGGCGGACAGGTTGCCCGCGCCGAAGAAGGGGCTGCTCTTCTCCTGCCGGTATTCCAGCCGGCCCTCCAAACGCAGGGGCCCCAGCAACTGCGGCCCGTCGTAACGGAGGTAATGATTCATGGCGCCGCGCGCGGTGAAGAACACCTGCGCGGACAGGGCATGCGCGTAGGGCGCCTTGCTGCCGTCGCCATAGAGGTACATGCCGCCGACAGCGCCGTAGCCGAACCCCTGATCCGAGCTGAAGGACAGGAGCGGCAGCGCGATGCCGTCCATCGTAGGCGTTCGCTTCACGGGCGAGAGCCCGGGCGCCGTGCGGCTGGCCGCCACGGCACTCAGTGACAGCAGCATGAAGAACAGGAAGACGACTGGAGCCAGCATCGAAACCCCGTGAAGCCCCGAGGGGGCGCATCGATTCCAGCCCGGGACAGAGACCCTTTCCGCCCGCCTGCTCTCCAAGAGAGCAGCGCGGCCTCGGAAGCTCCTGTCCCCCTGAATGCCCATTTTGCCTTGGGGGATGGGGGAGCCGTCAACGTGCGCGAAAGTCTCAACGAGCTCGTCAGCGAGAATTCACGAAATTGGGCGAATACCCTCGTCCGGAGGATTGGATCGAAAGTTCCGCCCGTGGCGGCGCGTCGGCCTCGGAACGCTCTTCTCGTCCATCTGGACGGTGTGCCCAAGGCGCTCCTCGACGAGGCCATTGTCACGGGGCGCATGCCCTTTGTTTCACAGCTGGTCCGCTCTGGCGCGTATCACCTGGAGAACGCGTTCTGGGGAGCGCCCACGTCCACGCCGTTCTTCCAGGCGGGGCTGCTCTACGGGCTGCGGCATCCGAACCTGCCGGGCTACAGCTGGTACGACCGGGCGCTCGGCCGCAAGGTGCAGATGAACACCCCGGGCGACGCGATGGCCATTGACGCGCGCCTGCGCGGACACGGCCGCACGAGCCTGTTGGACCACGGCGGCCACACGTACTTCTCGCTCTTCCACGCGGGCGCCACGAACCGCATGTGCATGAGCACGCTGTCGAGCTTCAAGCTGATGGCGCGCTCGTTCGCGTACGAGATGCAGGGCCTGGGTTCGGCGCGCACGAGGGGTGCGTGGGACTTCCTGCGTTCCTTCGGCATGGAGTCCTGGCACGCCGTGCGCGAGGTGCGCCAATGGGCGCGCCAGCTCAACGACTGGCGCCACGAGCAGGGTTTCCTCCTGAGCCGCATCCTCCTCCAGCGGTTGGGCTGGAGCTTCGCGTACACCAAGTCCCTGGTGGACATGGTGCGCGGCGTGCCGCTCATCTATCTGGTGTACGGCAACTACGATGAAGTGGCGCACCGCCGCGGTCCGCGCTCGGAGCTGGCGATGCAGGAACTCCACCGTGTCGACGCGTCACTGGCGGAGCTGTTCGCCGTGGCCCGCGCCGCGCCGGAGCCCTACGACGTCATCCTCCTGTCGGACCACGGCCACGTGGACAGCCTGCCCCTGGAGCAGCGCCAGGGCCGGCGCCTGGAGGCCGTCCTCTTCGAAGGCGAGGTGCCCGAGCTGCGCGCGGACGTGCGCCGCGGCCTGCTGGATGGGCGCCAGCCTCCAGCCCCGGACACCGCCGCGCGCGAGCCCTTCATCCCGGTGGTGGTGGAGGCCGGTAACTTCGCGCACATCTACCTGAGCGGCCGTCCCGCGCCGCTGGAGGCGCGCGAACTGCTGGCGCTGCATCCGGAGGTGCTGGCCCGGGCTACGAACAACCCGGACATCGGCATGGTGGCGATGCGCCGGGGCACCGAGGCGGTGGTGGTGATGGGCGGAGGCGTCTACGGCCTGGAGGACCTGGACCGTGCGCCGCTCACCACCGAGTACAGCAAGCGCGCCGTGGCGGACTTCCTCCAGGGACTGCCGCGCATGGACACCGCGGGGGACCTGGTCCTCTTCGGTGAAGCCGTGCAGAAGGGCGGCACGGTGGGCTTCGCGTGGGAGTTCGGCTCGCACGGAGGCTTGACGCGCGTGGAGTCCGACAGCCTGGTGATGTGGCCCGCGAACGGCCCGGTGGACCTGTCTGGCCTGAGCCACTGCGCGCGGTTGCACGAGCGCCTGGCGGAGGCCTACCTGGACACCGGCTCACCGCGGATTCTCCATTGAGACCGAGGAAGGGGAGGACCATGCGGCTTCCCAACGCCAGTGGACGCACGTGGCTCAAGGTGCTGGGCGGAGTGGTGGGACTCGTCCTGTCCCTGCTCCTGCTCTCCACCGCGTTCTTCAAGTGGAACCTGAGCGGATCCGGGGACCTGCTGACGCCGCGCTTCCCGCTGGACAAGTTCGTCCGCGACCTGCCGGGACACCTGGTGTGGCTGGTGCCGTTCATGCTCCTGCAGGCGTCGCTGGTTCCGCTGCGGGCGGTGCAGTGGCAGGCCACGCTGCGCAAGCACATCCCGTTCAAGGACCGCTTCCAGATGGTGGGCATTGGCGTGTTCGTGCACAACGCGCTGCCGGGAAAGTTGGGGGAGGTGACGCGCTCCTTCCTCCTGTCGCGCACGCACAACATCGCCTTCATCCGGAGCCTGGGCTCCGTGGGAGTGTGCAAGCTGATGGAGTTCGCCTGTCTGATGCTGCTGGTGGCCCTGTCCTTCCTGGGCCCCTTCGGCGAGACCATGGCCCACTTCCGGACGGAGCTGCACGTGGCGCTGTCGCTGTGCATCGGCCTGGTGGCGCTGGTGGTGCTGCTGGCCCACTGGGCGGCGCCCCTGGGCCGCTGGCTGCACCAGCGTCACACCATGCCCCGCGTGGACAGCTTCCTGAATCACGTGGGCGAGGGGCTGGGCACCGCGCGCTCCTTCAAGGGCATGACGAAGGTGTTCTTCTTCTCCATCTTCCCGGTGTTCGCCTCCGCGCTGGCGTACGGCCTGGCGCTGCACGGCGTGCACATCCCCGGGGGCCTCTTCGCGGGCGCCGTCGTGCTGGGCGCCATCTCCCTGGGGCAGTCGCTGCCGGGCGTCCCGGCGGGCATGGGCATCTACTACTTCGTCACCAGCTGGGCGGCGCGCGCGCTGGGCTCCAACCCGGAGGACGCGGCGGCCTTCGCCACGCTCACCCACCTGGGCACCGTCATCAGCCAGGTGGCCGTGGGCGCCTGGTGCGTGCACCGCTCCAAGCTGCGGATCCGCGACCTGCGCAAGGGCGGCCGGCTGGCCAACGCCGCCGCGCACCACGTGGCGCATGAAGCAGTGGAACCCGCGCCGCCCTGAGCCGCGTGAAGAGGGCAGGGCCGGAAAACAAAAAGGGCCCCGACTTGTGGTCGGGGCCCTTCGATTACTTCATGCCCAGGAGAGGACTCGAACCTCCATGCCCTTGCAGGCGCTAGACCCTGAATCTAGTGTGTCTACCAATTCCACCACCTGGGCAGGTGGCTCGCGGTGCCTTGCGGCGCCGCGATGGGCGAGACGTATAAAGAACCTCCCCCGCCCGGTCAACACCCTTTTTCGACCTACTTCTTCAGCGGCCAGCGGCCCTCGGACTCGAGCTTCCGGCGGATGGCCGGGTTCTCGTCCATGAAGGCGACCAGCGATTCCTCGGTGATCTCCACCGTGACGTCCTCGCCGCCGACCTCCGTCTGACACGACAGGCGGGAGTACGGCCGGACGTCGAAGCCCATGTCCAGGCGGTCCATCTCGTCGTCCCGCTGCTCGCTCAGCGAGTCCAGACCCTTGCGGATCCAGACATGGCAGGTGGAGCACCCGCACACGCCGCCGCAGCTGTGGCCCACCTGGGCCTCGCCCTTCTCCGCGGCGTCCAGCAGGGTGGTGCCTTGGGGCACGTCCACGGCGACCTCGGCCAGGGGGCTCTTGAAGGTGACCTTGGGCACGGCTCAGTACTCCTCCACGGAATGGCCGGACACCACCTGGGTGATGGCGCGGTTCATGACCCGTTCGATGAAGGCCCGGGACGCCTCGTCCAGCGCGTGCAGGGCCTCCTTCACGGCCATGTAGTCCTTGCCCTGCGCGGCTTCGCGCACGCGGGCCATGGCGGCCTGGATGGCCTCCGGCTCGCCGGCCTGGAGCAGCGCCGCGTTCTCGCGCAGCTGGCGGTCGGCCTCGGAGAGGACGCGCTCGGCCTCCACCTGCTGCTCGCGCAGCTGGCGGGCCTGGATGTCGTCCTCCGCGAAGTCGATGGAGTCGAGGAGCATCTTCTCAATCTCCTCCTCCGTGAGTCCGTGGCTGGGCTTCACGGTGATGGCCTGCGCCACGCCGGTGCTCTGCTCCTTGGCGGTGACGGACAGGATGCCGTCCGCGTCCACCTGGAAGCGCACCTCCACGCGGGCCATGCCGGCCGCCATGGTGGGGATTCCGGAGAGCGTGAAGCGCGCGAGGCTGCGGTTGTCCTGCACCAGCTCGCGCTCGCCCTGCACCACGTGCACGTCCAGGCCCGTCTGGCCGTCCTTGAACGTGGTGAACACCTGCGCCGCCGCGGTGGGGATGGTGGAGTTGCGAGGGATCAGCTTCTCCGTGATGCCGCCCATCGTCTCCAGACCCAGCGACAGGGGGATGACGTCCAGCAGCAGCACCTCGTCCTGACGGTCGCCGTCGGTGAGGAGGCTCGCCTGGACCGCCGCGCCCAGCGCCACGACCTGATCCGGATCGATGTCGCCCAGGGGCTCGCGGCCGAACAGCTCCGCCACGAAGCGGCGCACCGCGGGCACGCGCGTGGAGCCGCCCACCAGGATGACGCCGTCCAGCTCGCCCGCCGCCACGCCCGCGTCCTTCAGGGCCCGCCGGCACACCGTGCCCGTCTTCGCCACGAGCGATTGGATCCACGCCTCGAAGTCCGCGCGGGACAGCGGCTGCGAATGGCCCTCCACGCTGAGCGTGACCTCCGCCGCGTCGGTGAGCGCCTCCTTCGCCTTTCGAGCGGCGACCATCAGCTCCGCCACCTGCGCGGGAGTGGGGGCCTGGACGCCCATCTTCTGGAGCACGTGCTGCGCGATGGCGCGGTCGAAGTCGTCGCCGCCCAGCGCGGAGTCACCGCCGGTGGACTTCACCTCGAAGACGCCGTCCTCCAGCTTGAGGATGGAGATGTCGAACGTGCCGCCGCCCAGGTCGTAGACGGCGAACATCCCCTGGCTGCCCTTGTCCAGGCCGTACGCCAGCGCGGCGGCGGTGGGCTCGTTGAGCAGGCGCAGCACTTCCAGGCCCGCGAGCTTCCCCGCGTCGCGGGTGGCCTGGCGCTGGGCGTCGTCGAAGTAGGCGGGCACGGTGATGACGGCCTGCTCCACCTTGCCGGAGAAGTGCGCCTCCGCGCGGCGCTTCAGGGCGCGCAGGATTTCGCCCGACACTTCAATGGGCGTCACCGGCTGGCCACCGGCCACGTTGAAGCGCACCACGTTGGCGCCGGGGGCGAAGTCGTAGTGGCCCAGCTTGCGCGTCTCCGGGTCGTCCGGGCTGCGGCCCATGAAGCGCTTCACCGACACGATGGTGTCCGTGGGGGCCTCGGCCGCGAGCTTCCGCGCGCGGGCGCCCACCACCACGCCGCCGTCCCTACCGTAGTGCACGACGGAGGGCAGCAAGAGCGAGTCGCCGTCGTCCACCGGAACGCACCGGGGCTTGCCCTGGGACACGGACGCCACCAGCGAGTGGGTGGTCCCCAGGTCGATGCCCACCACGTGCCCCTTCGGCTTGAGCGGGTCGTGGATCTGCAGATAGCCGTTGTTGCTCACGCGAGCACCTCCTCCTCGAACGCGTCCACCTGCTCGAGGAAGCGCGTGAAGTAGCGCACCCGCCCCAGCGCGTGCGACGCCTTTCTCACCCCGTCCGGAGAATCCCCAGCGCCTTCCAGCGTGCCGAGCGACGCCACGGCCTCCTGGAGCGCCGCCGCCTTGCGGCCCGCCACGTCCTTCGCCATGGCCTGGGCCTTGGGCAGGTCCCTGGCCGCGATGGCTTCATCCAACGCCTCGCGCAGCTCCATGACCTCCTCCAGGAACTCCAGGGGCATGTCCTTCTGGGCGCCCGCGTCCTCGCGGTCCAGGTCCACGCCGTGGAGCTTGAGCAGGTAGAAGGCGCGGCGCACCGGGTCCTTCAGCGTCTTGAAGGCCCCGTTGAGGGCGGTGGTGCCCTCCACGGCGGCCAGGCGCGCCTTCGCGTCACCGGGTCCGACGCGGTCCGGATGCAGTTGGAGCGACAGCTCCCGGTACTGCTTCTCCAGGGCCGGCACGTCCACGGCGTGGGAGCGGGGCAGCCCGAACACGTCGAAGTGGGTCCTCACGGTGCGCACATCCTCATGGGGGAAACGAAAAAGGGGCCCGGCACCGGGCCGGACCCCTGCTGCCCGCTCCCTGACCGACAGGGCGGGCGGGAAGGCCGCTTCAGGCTTTAGACGGAGAAGCTCTCTCCGCAGCCGCAGGCGGCCTTGATGTTGGGGTTGTTCAGCTTGAAGCCGGACGCCATCAGCGTCTGCTCGAACACCAGCTCCGTGCCGATGAGGTACAGGTAGCTCTTCGGGTCCACGAAGACGCGCACGCCGTCGCGCTCGAACACCTTGTCGCGCTCGCGGGACTTCTCCGACCACTCCATGGAGTACTGGAGGCCGGAGCACCCGCCGCCCTTCACCGCGATGCGCAGGCCGGCGTCCGGAGTCTGGCGCTCTTCCAGTAGCTGCTTGAGGCGCGCCACCGCGCTGTCCGCCAGGCCAATGCCCTTGGGGGCCGGCTTGGGAGGCGTCTGAGGGGCCTGGGTCGTCTGGGCCTGCTCGTTCATGGGGTCGTCCTCGATCCTGGAAGAGGTACCGCGAGGGGCATCAGGCCTGCCGCGACGCGCGCTTCTTCTTGAAGTCTTCGATGGCCGCCTTGATGGCGTCCTCGGCCAGCACGGAGCAGTGGATCTTCACCGGGGGCAGCGCCAGCTCCCGGGCCACGTCCTTGTTGGAGATGGTCATGGCCTGATCCACCGTCTTGCCCTTCACCCACTCGGTGACGAGCGAGCTGGACGCGATGGCGGAGCCGCAGCCGAAGGTCTTGAACCGCGCGTCCTCGATCACGCCCGAGTCGCTGATCTTCAGCTGGAGGCGCATCACGTCGCCGCAAGCGGGGGCGCCCACGAGGCCGGTGCCGACGTTCGGGTCGTTCTTGTCGAGCGTCCCCACGTTGCGGGGGTTCTCGTAGTGCTCGATGACCTTCTCGCTGTAAGCCATGCGTCTAACGCTCCTTCACACAACGCTTGAACTGATGCGCCATCCGGGCAACCGATGCGCGGCCGGGCGGGCGGGGGGTTCCGTGC
>NZ_RAWQ01000212.1:0-18724 GCF_003668965.1 Corallococcus sp. AB030 | reverse complement strand
AAGAGACAGGGCGGTGGGTGGCGCGGCGGGGACGCACCGGCTGGGGCACACCGTGACGCTGCTCCCGGACGGGCGCGTGCTGGTGGTGGGCGGCACCACGACGCAGGCGGCGAGGACGGCGGAGGTGTACGTGCCGGAGCGCAACGCCTGGGAGTTGGTGGAGGCGCCGGCGGTGCCGCGCGAGCACCACGCGGCGCTGCTGACCGCGGAGGGCGCGGTGCTGGTGGTGGGCGGCGAGCACTCCTCACGAGGCACACTGGACTCCGCGGAGCGCTTCGATCCGGCGAAGGGCCTCTGGACGCAGGCGCCCACGCTGCATGAGCCGCGAGGCGAAGCCGGAGCGCAGTGGCTGCGCCGGGGCACGGTGCTGGTGGTGGGCGGAGTGAACGAACTGGGCACCCTGGCCACGAGCGAGGAGTACGTCCCCGCTCCCGCCGTGGCCCAGGTCACTCCGGGAGAGTAGGCCCGGCTTCGTTCATGAACGGGGGATGTCCGGGACTGGAGGGCGAGGCCGATTCGAGAAGCGTGGCAGCTGCAGTTCTGCTGAGCTTCCGCGCATGACCTCTGGCCCTCCGCACCACGCGTCCATCAGCGACCCCGTGGCCGACGACTACTGGTCCTTCGAGGACGACCACGGACACCAGCACGTCTCCCGCGTCACCCTGGGCCGGCCCGCGCCCATCCCGAAGGATGCCAACGGGGACTGGTATTGCCCTGTGGTCATCGGCCACGCGGTGCCCATCACCGTCAGCATGGTGGGCGTCGGTCCCGTGGATGCCCTGCTCAACGCGGCGCGGTTCGTCCGCGAGCACTTCCACGAGCTGCGCAAGGTCAGCCCCCGCGCCACGCCCCCAGGCTCCACGGATTCGAAGTGAAGCCAGGACAGTGTGTCTGGCTTTTCCGCGAATGACTGACAACGGCGGTTCCTGACGGCCTTTTTGCGCCGCGCGGCGCGACAGGGCGCGTGACAGACTGCGCGCCCATGCGCTCCTGGAAACACTTGCTCGTCGTCCCGCTCGTCTGTTCCTCCGCCTGCGCCACCGCGCCCGCCGCCCCCTCGAAGCCCGAGGTCCCGGTTGCGGCCGCTCCGGCCGCTCCGGCTGCTCCCGCCGCCCCGGTGCGCCCCTTCGGCACGCTGCGCGAACAGTCCGTGCGTCAGCAGGCGTGGCTCAAGGAACGGCTGGAGACCGGCGTGCCCCAGCTCATGCGCAAGTACGGCGTGCGCATGTGGGTCGTCCCCATGCGCGAGTACAACGAGGACCCCGTCTTCAAGGCGCTCGTCTCTCCCACCACCTTCGCCGCCCGCCGCCGCACCATCTACGTCTTCTTCGACCGCGGCGCGGCCAAGGGCGTGGAGCGGCTGGCGCTCGGAGGCAGCACCCAGGGTGGCCTCTATGAAGCCCGCCGCGCTCCCATGATGGTCGACCGCGGCGGCTCGCAGCGCGCCGCGGAGCTCCTGGGCCCCGAACAGTGGCTGCTCCTCAAGCAGGTCGTGGAGGAGCGCAAGCCGGACTCCATCGCCATCGACGTGTCCCCCGCCATCGCCTTCGCGGACGGCCTCACCCACGGCGAATACGAAGGCATGGCCCAGGCCCTGGGCCCCACCTGGGCGAAGCGCCTCAAGCCCGCCGGCGGCCTGCCCCTGGACGTGCTCGGCTGGCGCAGTGCTGACGAGGTCCGCTTCTACGCCGACCTCCAGAAGTACGCCTGGAACCTCATCCAGACCGCCTTCTCCAACGCCGTCATCACCCCCGGCACCACCACCACCCAGGACGTGGAGTGGTGGATGCGCCAGCGCCTGGCCGATGAAGGCCTGGACACCTGGTTCCAGCCGGACGTGGACGTGCAGCGCCAGGGCGCCACCGACGAACAGCTGGGCGACAGCCCCGTCATCCAGCGCGGCGACGTGCTCCACTGTGACTTCGGCGTCACCGCGCTCCGCCTCAACACCGACACCCAGCACATGGGCTACGTGCTGCGCGACGGCGAGACGGACGCGCCCGAAGGCCTCAAGGCCGCGCTCAAGGCGTCCAACCGGCTCCAGGACATCGTCACCGGTGAAATCAAGCCGGGCCGCACCGGCAACGAAGTCCTGCGCGCCTCGCTCGCGCGCATGAAGTCCGAAGGCATCAACGGCAGCGTGTACTCACACCCCATTGGCCTGCACGGCCACGGCGCCGGCCCCATGATTGGCATGTGGGACCGCCAGGAGGGCGTGCCCGGCAACGGCGAGCACAAGGTGATGCCGGACTCCTGGTTCTCCATCGAGCTTCAGGCCACCAGCCCCGTGCCGGAGTGGAAGGACCAGCCCGTGCGCTCCGCCCAGGAGGAGGACGTCGTCGTGGACTCGCAGGGCGCCGTGCACTGGGCCTTCCAGCGTCAGACGTCCTTCCACCTGGTGCGCTGAAGGCCTACTTCGCCGCGCCCGTCATGGACTTGAGCAGCGTCACCAGCGCCTGCTTCTCCTCGCTGCTCAGGTCCAGCTTGACGATGGTCTCCGTGCGCACGCCAGCGAAGGTGCCGGCCGGGTCGCCGCCCTCGTTGTAGAAGTCGACCACGTCCTCCAGCGTCTTCTCCGCGCCGGTGTGCATGTACGGCGCGCTCAGCGCCACGTTGCGCAGCGTGGGCGTGCGGAACGCGCCCTCCACCTCCGTGGGCTTGCTCTGCGCCTGCGCCTTCAGCGTGGACAACCGCGCCGCGTCGATGCCCGACGGCGCGTCGCTGTAGGGGCCCGCGGCGTTGAGCGGCCAGGACACCAGCGTGTCCACCACGTCCGCCTGCCCGCGCCGCCCCGCGCCCGTGTCCTTCAACCCCAGGTTGTGGAACTTGTCGTCCGACAGCGAGCGGCCCTTGTGGCACACCACGCACTGGCCCTTGCGCACGAACGTCTTCAGGCCCAGGTACGCCGGGTCCTTCTCCTGCGTGCCCGCCTCCACCGCCTGCAGGAAGCGACGCACGTCCGCGTCGAAGGGCGCGTCGGTGCGGTTGAGCGTGCGCTGGTACGCCGCCAGCACCTTGCCCAGGTTCGCCATCAGCCGGTCGGAATCCGACTCGTCCGCGGGGGCCTTGCCGAACAGCTGCGTGTACCCCGCCGTGTACGAGGGCTCCTCGGACAGCCGCGTGCGCACCACCGTCGCGTCCGAGTCCATCTCGATGGGGTTCGTCAGCGGCAGCACCGCCTGCGACCAGAGCCGGTCCGCCCGTCCGTCCCACATGAACCAGCGGCTGTAGCCCACGTTCAACAGGCTGGGCGGGTTTCGCTCGGACTGGTGGCCTCCGCAGCCCTCCGCCGTCGCCGTCTCCACCGTGTAGGACTCACCCGCGTGGCAGCTCTTGCAGGACACCGTCCCGCAGCGCGACAGCTTCGGGTCCTCGAACAGCCGCTGCCCCAGTGACGCCGCGTCCGGGTTGTCCGCCCACTTGTTGGTGGGGTCGGCCTCCGGCTTCACGCTCTGCGTGTGCAGGGCGCTCAGCTGGTCCAGCTCGTCTTCGGTCGGAAAGGGCACTTCGGATTCGCAACCCGCCCCCAGCAGGGCCAGGGCGAGCACGGCGGTACGCGGACGGAAACCAGTCATGGGCCGATGCAGCTTCGCGCCCTTGTGTTCAGCAATCAATGGTTCCTGTCCCCCCGCCGGGCATGCGGCCATCCACGCACGAAGGCCGGGGACCCCTTTCGAGGGCTTGCCCCGGCCTTCACGGCGTGAAGCACTTCAACGGGACTTCGGGAGCGCTACTCGCAGGCCAGCTTGAAGCTCACCACCGGCGCCGAGAATTTGGCGATCTTCATCTTCGTGGGGCCCGGGGTGACCGTGGGCGCCGCGCCGTTGGCGCACTTGAGGCCCGCGTCCAGCACCAGCTCCACGTTCAGCTCCTTGTCCTCCGGCAGCGCGCTGACGTTGTAGCTGCAACGGTTGTTGCGGCTCTGCTTCACCTCGCCCCGGCCCAGCGCCACGGCGTCACCCTCCGTCACCTTCACCCCGACCGACGTGCACGGATCACCCTGCAGGCCGCTCGCGGGGTACGCGACGCTGCCCGTGACCGTGGCGTTGCCCGCGCGACCCGAGGCCGCCGCGCCGCTCGAAGAGGCGCAACCCGTGGCGGCAACGACGAGGGCGGCAACAGCAATTCGAAACATGGATATCCTCAATTCAAGAATGAGATGTTTTTCGCGCCGGGTTGGCCGCCTTCCCGGCAGCCATTGGCGCGCGCCACGTACAATCCCGGCGCGCATTCATTCCACGCAGCAGCGCATTCTCGATTTCATCACGCGGAGCATTTTTTGGCTCTCCAACAGCCACGCTCCGCGTCCGTGATGCGCTGCTTACGTCTCCCATGAATTGAGAAGTGAGTGCGTCACGGCAGCCGTTGCAGGGCGTCTCGCGCGCGCACCAGGCCGTGGCCGAACACGGGGTCCCGGCCCGCGATGCCCAGGTCGTGCGCGGAGGACTCCAGGGCGTCGCGCACCTGTTGGGGCGTGAGCTCCGGCCGGGCGCTCCAGAGCAGCGCGGCCACGCCGCTCACGTAGGGCGCGGCCATGGAGGTGCCGGAGACGTGGGTGTAGTCCACCGGAATCAGCGACAGCCGCGCGTCCGCGCCCAGCCGCTCGCGCAGCACGGTGCTGGCCGCCTGGTTGACGCTGACGGCGGGGGCCCAGCGGCCGATGCGGGGCAGGGAGAGGATGTCCACCGCACCGCCCGCGGGGGCATCGTCGGAGCCGAAGACGACGGCGCGCGCGCCCTGCATCATCACGTTGGCCATGGCCTCGGACACCGGCACCGCGCCCGGCCGCACGTAGGCGACGAAGCCGTCACAGGTGGCGCCCAGACACGCGGCCAGGGAATCCCCCAGGCCGCAGTCCACCAGCCGCCCCGCGGTGTCACCCGTGGGCGAGTACAGGAGCGAGCGCGACATGGGGGACGTGTCGTCCAGGGACATCTCCGCGAAGGCGCCCAGGCCCCGGGGGAAGGTGGACAGCACGTCCACGCCGGGCGCCACCAGCGCGAGGTCCGCGCCCATGTTGGAGAAGCTCGCGCGCCGCTCGTTCGCGTCCACCGCGCCCACCGCGAGCACGGACGGGTCGGACGCGGGGTACAGCACCGGGCCGCCCTGGTTGCCCGCGGCCGCCACCACCAGCAGGCCGTGATCCGCCAGCGCGCGGAACGCCTCCACCGTGCTGCGCGTGGGGTTGCCACCGCCCAGCGACAGCGACACGACGCGCGCGCCCTGGGACTCGCACCACTCCATGGCGGAGAGGACCACGCTCATCTGCGTCTGCCCGGACAGGTCCAGAACGCGGGCGATGAGCAGCGACGCTTTGGGAGCCACGCCCACCATGCCGCCCGGCGCGCCCCGGGGGCCGGTGTCGCCGCCCTGGCCCATGCGCGCCGCGATGATGCCCGCCACGTGCGTGCCGTGGCCCTGGCCCCACTGGCCCTGGGTGCCGCGGTCATTGGCGTCGTCGTCTTCATCCAGGAAGTCATGGCTTCCCGCCACCGCGCCCTGGAACTCCGGGTGGTCCATGTCCAGGCCGCTGTCGATGACGCACACCCGCACGCCCTCGCCCGTGGGCGCGCCCACGTCCAGCACGCCGTCCCGGTCCGCGTCCCACACGTCCGGGGCCTGCACCAGGTGCAGGCCCTCGGTGTACTCGTCCCCCGGCATGGGCGTGACGGCCGTCACCTGGCGCGGCAGCGGCGCGAGCAGCCCGGGCGTCAGGCCCTGGGCGACCCAGATCTGGTCCGCCTCGATGCTCTCCACCAGGGGGCTGCGCTCCAGCAGGAGCCGCTCCTGGGGCGACACGCGCGCGGCCACCGCGGGGATGTTGCGGTAGACGGCGCCCACCTTCGCGCCGGTGCTCGCCGTGAAGCTGGCGCCGGACGCCGTGACGCTCGAGGCCTGGGTGCGGTCTCCCCGGCGGAAGCGGATGATGACCGGCTCGCGCCCGTCATCCTGCACCCGGGAGGGCAGGTTTCCATCCAGCCCCTGGCGGACCGTCATCCCTCCGGCGACGACGCCCGGGCACACCTGGCCCTGCGCGGAGGTGCGTGGGGACGACTCCGGCGCACATGCGGCCAGCGCCAGCAATCCGACGAATGTCCAATGCCTCATGATGCGACTCCTTCCAAGCAGGACGCCCCTCCTGAGGGCGGTCCCCCTACATGGCGGAGGACCGGGAGGTGCCCGCCCCCCTCACAGAGGAAGGAAGCGGCGTGCTGCGATGAGGGAACGCATCCCCAGGCTGACTCGCATCGTCTCCAGGCCCCGGGTGCATCCCGGACGTGCGCGGGTGCACAACAGACCTGTTGTCAGTCGGAACACAGGCTCGGGAATTCCGTTGGCCCCGGGACTTTCTCTTTTTCGCGCCGGGGGTGTCCGAAGGCTGGCAAGGAGGGGTGGCGCGACGTGCGCGGCTTGATTCCATGGGGGAGTCCATGCTGCGCTCCGGAGCCGAAGCCATGAGCACCGCACCCACAGAGTCCCCCCGTTTTTTCGGGCGCTATGAGCTCGTCCACCTCCTGGGCCAGGGCGGCATGGGAGAGGTGTACCTGGCGAAGCTGTCCGGGGCGGCGGGCTTCGAAAAGCCCTGCATCGTGAAGACCATCCTGCCGGGGCTGGTGAAGGACCGGCAGTTCCTGGACCGGTTCCACCACGAGGCCAAGGTGCTGGTGCACCTGGTCCACTCCTCCATCGCCCAGGTGTACGACATGGGCGAGGCGGACGGCACCTACTACATGGCCCTGGAGTACGTGGCGGGCGTGGACCTGGGCTATCTGCTGGAGCAGGCCCGGGTGCAGGGGCGGGCGGTGCCGGCGCCGGTGGCGCTCTACATCGGCCAGCGCATGGCGGAGGGCCTGGGGTACGCGCACCGCAAGACGGGCACGGACGGCGAGCCCCTGGGCATCGTCCACCGCGACGTGTCCCCGCACAACGTGATGGTGTCGTACGAGGGCGAGGTGAAGGTCATCGACTTCGGCCTCGCGAAGTCCACCGCGCGCAGCAAGTACACGCTGCCGTCCACGGTGATGGGGAAGCTGGGCTACATGTCCCCGGAGCAGGTCCGCGCCGAGCCGCTGGACCATCGCAGCGACATCTACTCCTGCGCGGTGGTGGTGTGGGAGATGCTGGCGGGCCGTGGGCTGGTTCCCCACGGCACCGTGGGCGAGATGATGGCGGCGATGTCGCATCCGGTGGTGCCGCCGCTGACGGACTTCCGTCCGGACGTGGAGCCGTCGCTGGAAGCCGTGCTGCGCCGCGCGCTGGCGCCGTCGCCGACGGACCGGTACGGGCGGGCGGATGAGTTCGCGCGGGCGCTCAACGCGGAGCTGCTGCGCTCGGGGAATCCCATTGGAGCGGAGGAGGCGGGCGAGTTCGTGCGCGCGCTCTGCCCGGAGGCCTTCGCCGAGCAGCGCAAGCTGACGTCCAGCGTGCACGGGGAGCGGAGAACGCCGTCGCCCGCGCCCCGGGGCGGTTCGGGCACGGGGCTGTACGGCGGTTCCGGCAGTGGCTCGGCGGATGTCCAGGCCACGGCGCCGGGGACCGGCGAGGAGTCCGCCGGGAACAGGCCCAACACCGGGCGCATCGACGTGGATGGGCCAGGGCTCGGGCCGGGGGGCACGTTCGTGTCCCATCCCTCGGGCTCTGGCGGCGTGGCGCCGAGCACGTCGGGCTCAGGCGGTGTGGCCCTGCCCACGTCGGGTTCGGGAGGCGTGCGGAGCACGTCGGGCTCCGGTGGGGTGGCGCGGGGCACGTCGGGCTCTGGTGATGTGGCGCGCGGCACGACGGGTTCCGGTGGCGTGGCGCGGAGCACCGACGAGGTGGACGCGGCCGCGCTGGGCGCCACGGCGGTGCACCTGGCCGCCGCGCCGTCCCAGGGCGCCGGGGTGGCGGGCACCTCCGGACAGCTGCCGGCGCAGACCGGGTCTCGCAGGCCGGTGGCGCGGATCGCCGTGGCGGCGCTGCTGCTGGTGGGCGCCTCCGTGGGCATCACCGCCTACGTGCTGCGCCCGAATACGGCCGAGCAGCCCGTGGCTCTCCAGACGCTCCCGCCGGCCGCGCCGGTGGTGGCCGCCGCGCCCCCGAAGGTGGAGGAGCCGCCTCCCGCGGTGACGCCGACCGAGGAGCCCCCTCCCGAGGCGGCGGTGGACGCGGGCGCGGGGGAGCCGGAGGCGAAGCCCGGGCCGGTGGTGAAGGCTCCGCCCGAGGTGAAGCCCGTCCCCGGACCGAAGCGGCCCGCGACGCCGCAGGTCGAGATGGTGCCCGCTCATCTGACCGTGGCGAAGATTGGCGAGACGGGCGGCGGCCAGCGCGTGGTGAACGCGACGGTGCCCCAGGGCACCAACGCGGGCTCGGTGTTCAAGGTGGTGGGCCCTCCGCAGCGGGGGACCCGCAAGCGTCCGGTGCTGGGGACGGCGACCGTGGTGTCCATCCAACCGAACCGCGAGCGCATGAACGTGCGGCTGGACGCGGATGCGGATGCGGCGAAGGAGCCGCGCTTCCTGCTGCTGAGCGGGCGCCCGTCGGGGCCAACGCTGCCCACGCCCGTGGCCGAGTCCCCGCCGGCCGTGCCGCCCGCGCCCGCGCCCGAGCCGAAGCCCGTGGAGCGCTCACGCCTCCTGGGACAGGCGGAGATCGACGGCATCCTGGGGAGCAGCTTCAACAGCACCCTCTATGTGATCAGCTCCGACACCCGGACCTGGCACAACTGCGCCATCGTCCTGAGCGGACGGAGGGGGGCGCGGATGGCGCGGCTGGAGCCCTACCAGACGCACACGGTCAAGGTGGAGGAGCGCTACTTCAAGGTGAGCGAGAAGCTGCCCGCCGTGCCGGAGAAGGCCGTGTGGGTGAACTGCGACGAGGGCGAGGACACCTTCGCGCTGCGCAAGCGCTGAAGCGCGAGGACGCGAGCCTCCGTCGGCTCGCGTGACGTCTCAGGGCCCCAGCCGCGTGGCGGCCACGGGGCACTCGTTGCGCAGGAACTCCGAGACCTCCGTGTCGCCGCCGTTCGCGTTGCGCACCGCGCGGGACAGGGATGCGCGGCACTGCCAGGTGGCCTCGCGCGTGCCGTGGCAGCAGTGCCACCCGGTCAGCGTGCGGTCCAGGTACTGGAGCATCTCCTGGCGCGTGGGCGTGACGATGCTCCACACCGCGCCCGCCAGCACCACCAGCCCCACCAGCGGCAGCGGCAGGCTCCGCGCCCAGCCACGAATCCCGCCCGGAATCACGGCCGCGTGCACGCCCAGCTGCGCATCCAGCGGCCGGTGTTGCAGCACCACCTGCAGCAGCAGCTCCACCGGCGCGGTGAGCGAGCGCAGCAGCCCCGCGCCCAGGCCGGGCGCCCGTCCTTCCGCCCGCTCCAGCTTCAGTCCCAGGGCGTGACGGCCCGGGGTGAGCCCCGTCAGCCCGCCCACGCAGGACAGCACCACCCAGGCGACCCCCATGGCGAACCCCAGCAGCGCCGGCGTGGACACCCACTCCGCCGCGCGCACCGCCCCCCAACCCACGAGCGCCGCGCCCGTGAGGTCCAATGCATCCGCCACCCAGAGCCGGTTCTGGAACCGGGCCTCGGTGGGCGGAGTGTCCATGGAGAACAACGTCCCGTCGCTCATCAGCCTCTCTCGTGTACGAGCGGGGCGCGAGCATAGGCGGCCCGCCGCGTACAGGCGCGCTTCAAAACGTCGGGCCCGGGGGTGTCACTACAGATCCAGCACCAACCGCTTGGACCGGGCACGTGACACGCAGACCAGCATTCGCGCATTTCCCGCGGGCTCTTGCTGGAAGAACGTGTCACGGTGGTCCGGAGTGCCCTCGCACACGCGGGTGACGCAGGTGCCGCAGGAGCCCGCCTCACAGTCGCTCTCCACCTTCACGCCGTGGGTGCGCAGCACGTTGAGCACGCTCTTGCCGGCCGGCACGCGCAGCACCTGGCCGGTGCTCTTGAGCGACACCTCGAAGTCCTCCTCCGGGGTCGCGTGGGTGGCGGACGTGCCCTCCGCGGTGAAGGCCTCGAAGTGCACCTTCTCCCAGGGCCACTTGTGCAGCGTGGCCGCCTCGCGCACGGCCTTCATCAGGCCCGCCGGACCGCAGCAGTACAGCCGGGTGCCCGGGCCGCGCGTCGCGAGCAGCGCCCGCACGTCCAGCCCCTTGGAGGGGTCACCCCCGTCGTGGTGCACGTGCACGCGGCCCGCGAAGGACGGCGTGGACAACAGTTCCAGGAAGGCGGTGCGGTCCGCTTCGCGCGTGCAGTAGTGCAGCACCCACTCCGCGCCGGTGCGCTCCAGCAGGCGCGCCATGGCCAGGAGCGGCGTGATGCCGATGCCGCCCGCGATGAGAACGTAGCTGCGTCCGTACAGGAGGGGGAAGTCGTTGAGGGGCTCGCTCACGGTGAGCACGTCGCCCTCGTGGACGTTCTCGTGCATCGCCTTGGAGCCACCGCGGCCGTTGGCGTCACGCTGCACGGCGATGACGTAGCGGTGCGTCTCGCTCGGGTCGTTGCAGAGCGAGTACTGGCGCATGCCGTCGAGGCCCGGCACCTGCACGTCCAGGTGCGCGCCGGCTTCGAACTCGGGCAGGGGGCCGCCGTCCTGGGAGACGAGCTCGTAGGACTGGATGCCCTCCGCTTCACGGGTGATGCGCGCCACCCGGAGGCGCAGCGTGTTCGTCGTCACGGTATTGCCCCTGTTCCCTTGCCCGCCGCCCGCGCGAGACCGATCTGGCCGCGCACGGTGTGCATTCCCGCGCCGCCCGGGGAGTGGGGCCGGGTGCGGTTTTCCGACCGATACCGGACAGAAGGGGCATGCCGCCCGGCTGCCCTCCGTCCGGACACGGGGGCCAAGGGAGCAGGGGTAGGCGCGGCCGTGAATCCATCCCCACCCTTCACCCCGTGCCGCGCTGCGCCAGGGCCTGACCGGGCCCGAGCGGCTTCGCGATGGGGGAGGCGCGGCCCCCGATTCGACGCAAAGGGAGACGGCCCATGGATGCCATCACGTTGCTGAAGGCGGACCACAAGACGGTGGAGCAGCTGTTCCGCAAGTTCGAGAAGGCGGGCGACCACGCGCTGGCGCACAAGCGCAAGCTGGTGGACGAGATGGTGCGCGAGCTGTCCATCCACGCCGCCATTGAAGAGCAGGTCTTCTACCCGGCGGTGCGCGCGCGTTCGGAGGACCTGTCGCCGGACGTGCTGCGAGCGCTGGAGGAGCACCACGTGGTGAAGTGGGTGCTGTCGGAGCTGGACACGCTGCCGCCGGAGTCCGAGCGCTTCGACGCGAAGGTGCACGTGTTGATGGAGAGCGTGCGCGCGCACGTCACGGAGGAGGAGCAGTACCTCTTCCCGGAGGTGAAGAAGGCCTTCAAGCCGCAGGAGCTGCGGCAGGTGGGCGAGGCGCTGGTGCTGGCGAAGAAGGGCGCGCCCACGCACCCGCATCCCGCCGCGCCGGACACCCCGCCGGGCAACCTGCTGACGGGCGCGGTGGCGGCGGTGATGGACATGGGCCGGGACGCGCTGCGCGTCGCGCGTCGCAAAGCCGTCACGCAGGTGCGCAAGTCCGCGCCGCGTCCGCTGCGAAAGCCGTTGGAGTCCATGATGTCGGTGGACCCAGCGGGTGAGTCGCTGCACTGAGCGAGCGTCCGGCGCAGGACGCCTCGGGTCCGGTGAATGTCCGCTGGGGCTGGGGCGTCCGAAGGGGCATGAGAGGCTTTCGCGCCAGGAAGCGCGAAGGTTCTCCCGCCTTGGGAAGGAGGCGCCATGTCCGCTGTTCGCAGGATGTTGACGACGCTGGTGGTGCTCGCGGGCTTCACGGCCGCGGCGCAGGCGCAGGGCCCGGCCGGTTCACCGCAGCCCCGGCCGCCGGTGGATCCGCAGGTGCGCACGCTGCGCGTGGAGGGCACGGGCGAGGTGAAGGCTCAGCCCGACGAGGCCTTCATCGACGTGGCGGTGGAGACGTCCGCGCAGAACGCGAAGGCCGCGGGCGAGGAGAACGCGAAGCGGATGGAGAAGGTGCTCGCGGCGCTGACGGGCGCGGGCATCGCGAAGCGGGACCTGCAGACGCGCAACTACAACGTCTATCCGGAGTACACGCCGCCGCCGCCGCAGGGCGGTGAGCCGAAGCTCAAGGGCTACCGGGTGAGCAACCTGGTGAGCGTCCACGTGACGGACCTGTCCAAGGTGGGGAGTCTGTTGGACAAGGCGTTGGCGGCGGGCGCGAACCGGGTGGATTCCGTACGCTTCGGGCTGAGCCGCGAGGACGCGGTGCAGGGCGAAGCGCTGCGGCAGGCGGTGGCGCGAGCGCGCAAGTCCGCGGAGGTGCTGGCCGCGTCGCTGAACGTGAAGCTGGGCGCGGTGCTGGACGCGAGCACGGTGACGGAAGCCCCGCGCCTGTACCCGGCCACCTTCGCCATGGACATGGCGGAATCACGAGCCGCGCCCACCACGCCCATCCAGCCGGAGGAGCAGACGGTGATGGCGAAGGTGACGCTCATCTTCGCCATCCAGTAGCTACTGCCATCCCAAGGCCAGCAATCTCAACGGCTTGCCGGGGCGCTGCGTTGTCGGGGGAGCATCATGTGCCCCCAATGTGCCCCTCTGGCGCGGTCAGGCCAGAGCGGCGTGATGCTGCGATGCGGGCGCGTCGAGCTGTTGGACGGCGCGCTCCTTCGTCTCCGGGGAGAGGTGGGCGTACCGCATCGTCATTTCGATGGTGGCGTGGCCCATCAGCTCCTGGATGACCTTGAGCGGGACACCCCGCATGGCGAGGTGGCTGCCGTAGGTGTGGCGGAGGTCGTGCCAGCCGATGCGGCCCTGTTCGCGGGTGATACTCGCCCGAATCAGGCAGCGCTCCAGCGGTCGCCGCATCAGGCCGTCGGTGAGCGGCTGACCGTCCTCCTGACAGAACACGTAGGCCCCGCGCAGGTGCCGGTGTTCCTTGAGCGCGTCGACCACGGACGCGGGCAGGTCCACCCCTCGCTCGCGGCCACCCTTGGGCAGGCCTTCCTGTCCGTTCGTGCGGGTGCGCCGGACCTGGAGCTTGCCACGCGGCAGGTCCAGGTCGCTCCACTGGAGGCCCATCAGCTCGCCCTCGCGGAGGCCCGTCTTGATGGCGACGAGGAGCAGCGTCCTCCACGCGGGTTCGGCGTGGGCGACAAGCCGCTCGGCCTCCTCGAAGGTGAGGAAGTCGAAAGCGGGCTTCCGCGTCTTGAGGAGCTTCACGCGAGGGACATGGGCGATGACGCCCTGTTCCTGCGCGAGCGTGAGCAGCTTGTGCAGCACCGTGAGGGTGTTGTTGATGTACCGGGGGCTCATGGGCGGTGGCCCGGAGCCCTTGCGCAAGCGGAGGGCTGCCCGCGAAGGGGCTTCCTTCCGCGCTCGTGCGCCCGATTGCTTCTTGCGCATGGCGGCCTTGAAGTCCTCCACCTCCGCGAGGCCGATGGCATCCAGCGCCATGCTTCCGAAGAACGGCAGGAGGTGATCCGCCAGAATCTGCCGCTTGCTGAGCAGGGTGGAACCCTTGTTGTTGTTCTCGCTGTACGTGATGAAGCGCGGCTCAAATTCCGCCAGTGTGACGATGCGCTTCTCCGTGGGCTTCTCCTTTCCGAAGGTCCCGGTCAGCAAGGCGTGGCGGACCTGACGCTCGTACTCCTCCGCGCCCCGGCGGGTGTTGATGGGCGATGCCTTGCGGACTCGCTCCACCTTCCCGCTGGGGTGCTGGTACTTCACGTCCACCCACCACGCTTCCTGCACCTTGCCCTCCGCCGTCTTCCACTTCCGCTGTCTGACGCTCATGGCTGCTCTCCGAGCGCAGGACCGCTGTTACCCGGAACGCATGCTAACAGTGCGTCGCGGCGCAGGCGGATGGATCGGCCGATGTGAACAACGCCGGGCACCTGACCGAGCCGGATCGACTCGTAGAGCGTCTTCCGGTTCACGCGCAGGAGAGCTGCGGTCTCGTCGACGGTCAGGAAGTCGGGTGCGCTGGATGCGGAGCACGTGGGCTTGATCATCGGTCGGCCCCGCTTCCGGGCGTTGGGTGCGACGCCTTGGGCGGGGTGTTGGGAGGCGTGATGGTGGCGCCACGCGGCCCCGTGAGAGGCACGACCTTTGATTCCTGGGGCGTGGAGGTTTCGCCGGCCTGATGCCATGGCGGCAGCCAGCCCCGGGCTTTGTTGTCGCGCAGCTCCGTCCAGCCCGCCGACTTCAGCGCGGCCAGGAAGGTGCGTTTCTGAGGCGGATGCTTCTGTCCCACCACGCGGCAGAAGCCACAGACCGCCGCGTACAGAGCGTCATTCGTGAACGCCTTGGACTTTCCTACCGTCGTGCCGGTGCTCCGGCTCATCACGTTGGCTTGTGGGCTGCTGAATGCCCAGTCGCGGAGCTGCCCGTCTGCATCTGGGCTCTCGCTGAGTTCGCGCAGGAACTGTTCCGTGACGGGCTCGCTGAGTTGCTGGAGTTCTTCGCGGGAGGCATTCGCATGCGGTCTGCGGACGCGGCGCAAGTCCACGGTGCGGGTGTTCATGGCGTGCGCGAACGCGGCGACCTGCCGCATGAACTCGGGCGTGAACGCGTCGTCCTCGCCTGGTGCGTGCAGCGATTCCAAGAACTCCCGATGCGTCATGCCCAGGTCCGGGTGCGCGTACTCGGCGGGCTTGGCCTTGTTGTGGAGCACTGTCCAGCGGCGGTCGCCCTCTTCGATTTCGATGGGCTTCGTCCGGTTGGTAGCAGCGAGGAGCCCCGCGCGATTCGTCGCGGACGTCCGGGCAACCCCCTTGCTCTCCAGGAAGACCTCGCCGTCGGTGATGGTCGCCTTGAGCCCGTCGCCGAGCGAGCCCCCGCGCTTGTGGTTGTCGAGCAGCTCGTTGGCGAAGATCAGGAGCTTCGTGGCGAAGTGGAAGTTGTAGGGCTTGGCCAGATCCGCCTCTCCAATCTGGACGCAGTTGGACGGCCCCAGCAGGTGCGCCAGCACGCGATAGAGCACGTTCTTCCCGGAACCCGGAGGCCCTTGCAGAAGGATGGCGGTGCCCGGCCTGGAGCCCGGATGCTGGACCTTGAAGGCGATCCAGTTGAGCAACCAGTCCAACCCGGCTTCGTCCTCCGCGAGCCAGAGAAGCACGCGGCGCACGTTGGGCCACGTTCCCGGCACGGGTACGAGCGAAGGGGGCTCCCAGGTGTTGACCGCGAAAGTCCCGTCCTTGCGCATGAGGAGCGCGGGGGCGTGCGGCCGGCACTCCATGGACATGACGCCCACGCAGAGATCCGGGACGTTCGGCGAGGACGCTAGCGGGCTCGCCCCACGCGGCCACGTATCGCGCGGCTCCAATAGCCCGCGCAAAATGAGGTAGTCCTCCGCGGCCTTCTGGGTCAGGAACTCGGGAGCGAAGCCGTGTCCGTCGTGTCGACGTGCAAGGTAGCGCTCCAGCGGAACGATCTTCACCAACGGCAGCTTTGCCACCTGGGCAAGCGCGGTGTCCCTGTCGGCGACGTCAGCCGAAGCGTTACCGGGCTGGATCTCCGCGCTCATCGCTCGCCTCCGTTTCCGAGGCTCGGATTGGCCACCAGTTTCAGAGCCCGGAGCCATCGTGCGTGCTCTGCCTCCTGGTCAGCCTTCCGCTGTCGCTCCCATTGCGTGAGCTTGGCGCGTGCGCCTCGCAACCCACGCAGTGCTTCGCCCCACACGTCGCGCGAGGATTCCAGCTGGGCGAGGGCATCAAGCGAGCGGCGCGCGCATTCGAGGATGCTTTCTGAACTCTCGTCAGGCTTGGCCACCCTGGCCAGCAGCTCGGTCAGCTTGTTGATGCCCAGGTGCCGCTGCCCGTCGAGCATGAGCACTTCGCCCGCGTCCATCTGCGCGAGCACCGTCACCACGTCGGAACGCTTGAAGCGCTGGAGCCGCTTGCGCACGTCACGCGGATTCGCCGCTCGCAAGCCGTCCACCTGCTTTTCATTGGGGCGTTCGGCGTAGCGCGCGAAGGGCTCCCGGAGCAGGGGACCGAACTCGGCCTGCACGTCCAGCGGCTGGCCCTGGTGATGTTCAGGGGCTGGGCGTGGCACTGCGTTGGAGGGATCCCAGCTTGGCAGGTAGTAGAGCCGCGCCACGTCCTTGCAGGATGCATCGGCCTTCAGCGCGGCGTCGGTCATGTCGCCCAGGCCCACGCACTGCATGAGGCGCGGCCACAGACGCTCTGACCAGCGGCCCGGTGAGCCCACGGGAACGGGCTCGCTGAACGGGAAGACGACGCGATAGCGGATGGGCTTCGACGTGCGCCCGTAGGAGTGCGTGGGGTAGGCGAGGAACCACAGGCCACGGCGGCGCAGGCTCGCAAGCCACGCCTCAAGCGCGGCCTGGGTCTCACCGTCGAAGTCCACGATGCCCAGCGTGACGTGGGAGAAGTTCGCGTTGCGGCGGTAGGGCGTGGGCGTGGGCTGCCCGTCCTTGCCTTCGTAGAGGCCATCAGCGCGGGGTGGGCACGGCCTGGCGGGGATGATGGCGCGGCCGTCCTTCTCCTCGCGCAGGAGCGGATCCACGGCCACCTCCCAGAGCGCGGTCATCAGCTCGGCCAGTGGACCGAACGTCACGACCTCCATGCCACCGGGCGTGAACCGCGAGTCCGTCAGGCAGACCGCCCAGGATGCGAGCGCGGAGGTTGAAGAACAGCCGGCCGCGATGGCGAATGTGACGGAGCACTCAACGCGTGGGGGCTCCGTCACTGCTCCGTCACCGGGGTTTTCACTCTGCACGTGACGGAGTGACAGAATTTCCTTTTCCTTAGGAGAAGAAGAGAGAGAGGAGAGGGAGAAACGAGCTGCGTCAGTCACTTCGTCACCGCCTGTTCCGGGGCGGCCGCAGGGCTGACAGCCAGCGTCGCGTCATTGAGCTGGGTGAGGGCGTAGACCCGTGGCACAGCGCCCCGAGCGCCCGGCGTGTAGCGGAAGGACTCGCGCACCTTGCCAGCGCACAGAAGGAGGGTGAGCGTCCGACGGATGATCTCCTCTCCCGCGTTGATGCGCTCTCGCAGCTCCTTCACGGTGAGGCCCTTGGTCCCGGCGTCGCCCAACGCCGCGATGACATGAGGGCGGTAATTCTCGACGGCTTCAAACATGGTCGTCCTTCGTTGGCTGTGACTTCGCCCCCCCTAAATGGGTGCGATTTCCGAAGGTGGCCCACGCTCCAATGTTTCCGCAGGGGCCGCGCCGCTCCCTCGCTTGTGACTCGTAGACCTGGAAGATTCAGCGCCACGACCCGCTGCGGCAGGTTCATGCCCCCCGGTTCCGATTTCCGAAGAGTCGACCTGTGAGACCTTGCTCGGCGGTCCCACACGCTCGAAAAATTCTCAGGAAAAATGAGGGGCCTCGTTATGCGCGGCGTATCCCCTGATTCTTTGCCGAAACGACCGCGTGCGAAGGCTGCGCGGAGATCTGCGACCCCACGGCACCTGTTACGGTCAGCGCCGTCTTCTCGGAGGTTGCCTGCCGGTGCTCCTGGTTTTCCGTCCGTTGCTGCTGCTGTCCCTTCTTCTGCTGGGCACGAACGTCACGGCTCAGGAGCCTTCACGAGGGCGTGAGTTGGTGCAGCGGCGGGTGACACTCTCCCAGTCCGCAACCGGCAAGCCCGTGGAGCTGCACGTCGCTTCTGGCTCCCTCACTGCATTGGAGTTCGACTCCCCCGTGGATCGTGCAGGAGTGAAGCTGGGGGACGCCAGAGACCGTTTCGAGCTGATCGTGGCCACTGACCGGCTGATCATGCTCAAGCCCACAGGCGACGTGGGAACGAGTGAACGCGTGCTGCTGACCGTGCCCTTCGCGGACGGCATGGCCCCAGCACGCGCTGTTTTCGCTCCCGTCACGAACGCCACCCAGGTGGATGCGCAGGTCCAGGTGTCGCGGCTGCCACGCACGGCCGAGGCGGTGCAGGCCGAATTGGACGAGATGCGCGCCGCATGCGCGGGAAAGAACATCGAATTGGAAGCGCTCCGGGCGCGAAGCGCGGCCACGGGACCCTCGGGCATGCTCTTGGCTGGGATGCTGGATCCTGTCGGTATCCAGGTGAAAGAACTCAAAGCCCAACTGTTGAAGCCCGCTAACGGGCTGACGGTAGAGCGTCTCACCGCCTTCCGAGGCACAGGGTGGGTCGCGCTCTCGCTTGAAATCACGAACGAAGGGGCGGCGCCCTGGACGCCCACGGAGGCCCGACTGTCCTCGGCGCGCGGTGGGCGCTCCCATGCGATGGTGGCGATGCGAGAGCCTCACATCGCTCCGGGTGGGAAGGCGCAGGTCGTGGTGGAGGCCCGTGGCGAGGATTGGCCTAAAGACGCCACCCTCCGGGTGGAACTGCGCGACAGCGCGGGAGAGCGGCGCCTTCTCATCCCTTCCCTGGTGTTCTAGAAGCGCGGGCCATGCTGCTTTTCATTCCCGCCAGCTTGAAGCCCGGGCAGATGGTGGATGGCTGGCGCGTGGTGAAGGCCCTGGGTTCGGGATCCTTCGGCGCCGTCTACCTCGTAGAGAAAGAGGGCCAGCGTTTCGCGCTGAAGATGGCCATGCACCGCGCCAGCAGTGGAGACGCGGAGCAGTCGGACGCGCGCCTGATGCGGGAGATGGTCTGCCTGGCCCAGGTGCATCCGCTTCCGGTTTAGCCGCCACTCCCGAGGGAAGCCTCACGTTTCCGCCGTTCGCGCTCTCGGCGCTGCTGGCGTGAGCGGGCCGTCACCTCGGCGATGAGCAGGATGCGCTCCTCCAACTGCT